>JAQBQX010000010.1 GCA_028286785.1 Candidatus Adlerbacteria bacterium | reverse complement strand
AATTTTCCGCGACCCCGGCTCGCGGTTCCGTTTGCTAACGGAACATCGCTGCGCCTAGCACAAAAGCACAAAACCTCCCGCAGGGGAGGTGTTTGCGTCTTTTGTGCTCCCGGCAGGAATCGAACCCACATTGCATCCTCCGCAAGGATGCGTCCTATCCATTGAACGACGGGAGCGAATAACAATCAGTACAATATAGTATCAGGCCCAAAGTAGCAATCGGCCGAAGCCTCGCTTACATGCCCAGCAACTCGGCGACATGTTCGGCGAAATGCGGGTGCTGTTCTTCTTCGTCTACAAACTGGAGCAGATAATTGCGCACATTGTGGCCATGCTCGAGGTCGACCAGAGGCAAGGTAATCCGCGGGTGGAGGTAGCCGGTCGTCGTGACATACAGCCATACGCGTTCGTCCAACTCGTGCGCGCGCTCTTCAAGCGGTTCATCAACAGCGACCCAGAACGATTGTACTGTCGTGTACTTATAGAGCGTGCCATCTACGTTGATGCCTCGTCCGTCTATCTGAACCTGGTGTTCGCGAGGCCCGCGGACCATCAACACGCCTATCGAGAGTGCACCTAAAATAATGATTGCTGCAAACAGAATGTCGTTCAGGTAGACCGAGATACCTGCCCCAAGCACAGCCACGAGTCCAAGCGCCCAGTACCAGTCGGCTGAACGGTCTTTGTGTTCGTGAGTATGCACATGCCACACTATGGGCTCAATAGGCATTTGCTCATAAGTATACACCGCCGAAATATTGCATGACTGCGTCCGCGCATAGGGAAGTGGCTTGCTGTCGAACAATTGTTCGAATAGAATATATTTATGAACCTGGCCTACCGAACTCGCGTCTTGCACTTCTTCCGAACCCACAAGCGGATGCCGAATATTACCGAGATTATGTCGCTGTGCGAGTTCTCTTCGCGCTCATCGGCTTTTTATGTAGTGGAGCAGCTGGTTAAAGAGGGTGTGGTCGAGAAGGACAAGAGCGGCAAGCTTCTGCCGGCACGCCGACTACACGAAGTGCGGGTCTTGGGGAAGATCCGCGCAGGGTTTGCAGCCCCCGCCGAGGAAGAATTGGCCGACACTATTACCGTGGGTGAATATTTAATCCGCGACAAGAACGCGAGCTTTCTTTTACAAGTCGAGGGCGACTCTATGGAGGACGCAGGTATACACGAGGGCGACATGGTTATCTTTGAGCGCGGCTCAGACTGCCGTCCTGGCGATATAGTCATTGCACTTACCGAAGACGGCTACACGATCAAGTATTTGCGAAAAAAGAACGGCAAGCACTATCTCGAAGCTGCCAACCCCAACTACCCGAATATCTATCCAAAAGAGGGAGAAATTCTTGGCGTGGTGACGGGCTCGTTTCGAAAGTATAAATAACATGCAAATAGTATGAAAGGGTTTAGCGACCGGTCATTCCCCAAGGCTATACTCCACTTCGACGGAGATTCTTTCTTTGCGTCGGTCGAGCAGGCGATGAATTACAAACTCAGAGGTAAACCGATCGTCACCGGTGCCGAGAGGGGAGCAGCAACCGCACTAAGTATCGAAGCCAAGCGGCTTGGCCTTAACCGCGGCATGTCCATGAAAGATATTCGTGCTAAATGCCCCGAGGTCATCGTCGTTTCGTCCGATTACACTTCCTATTCGGTATACGCCCGAAGGATGTATGCGATCGTCCGGCGTTACACGAGCCTGGTCGAGGAGTATTCGATCGACGAATGTTTTGCCGACATCACGGGGCTTCGGCCCATGTATGGCATGCGGTACGAAGAAATAGCTCTCATGATAAAGAGCGACCTTGAGCGAAGCCTCGGTATCACGTTTGGCGTGGGGCTGGGGCCGAGCAAAGTTGTCGCCAAGATCGGCTCAAAGTTTCGAAAACCTGGAGGCTTTACGCCTATTCCTGCAAAAGAGGTACAGAACTTTCTCAAGGATATTCCGGTTGGGAATTTGTGGGGCGTGGGCTTTGCACAGGCGCTGAAGCTCCAGAATCTGGGTATTGTCACCGCGCTCGATTTTGCACAAAAAGACGAAGCCTGGTTGCGCGCTCATCATATTGCCAAGCCGTATCGGGAGATTTGGTATGAACTGCGCGGTGGCTCTGCTCGCGAGCTTGCCACCGAACATCGTGGCAGTACTGACATCGGCTCGATCATCAAGACACGTACTTTTTCTCCGCCGAGCCCACAGCGCGCATTCGTGCTGGCTCAGCTTTCTAAAAATATTGAGCGTGCCTGCTTCAAGGCCCGCAAACACGGAGTAAAAACGGGCGCGGTCGGCGTGATGCTGAAGACTCAAGACTTTTTATATCGAAACGCTGAAGTGCCGCTGCCAGTTCCCACCAATGACCCGGCGTATGTTTTGAAGCATGTGCAAAAACACTTCGACCGCATGTTCGTGCCCAACATTCTTTACCGCGCAACCGGTATCTCGTTGCGCAGTATTGTGGGAGAAAAAGCGGCCACGCTCGACCTCTTTGGCGAGACACTCAAAGTGGAAGAGAACTCGAAGTTGCTCGACGCGGTAGACGGGCTTAACAAACGCTATGGCAAAGAAACTATTGGTCTGGCGCTGAGCCTCAAAGCGGTCAGTCACCACGAACCTGATCGCCAGCGACAAAACTCTCGCCGTACTTCATTTGTGCCTCTGCCAATTGAGCAACGCAAAAAAACCATCGACCTGCCGTTTTTAGGAATGGCCCATTAATGCCGGGTAACTGGTGCAATGACCAGTTGCAATATCTTCTTGCCACTGAGTATTGGGAATGCCGAATAACTTGATAGCGTGAGCTGCAACCGCATCTGCCCATTCATTGTTATTAAGGAAATTATCCCACTCACTTTCTGTGGGAGCAGGATTGATGATACTAATTTGTGTTTGAATGGAAAGATTGTTTCCAGTAAAATTGTGTATCTGAGCGATGTAGCGCATTTTTTCTTGAGAACTTCCGTTAGAGTAATAAATCTCAACTCCAAGAGGTATAGCATTAGGAGGGTAATATCCCATTATAAAAGCGAGATATCCTAGGTGACACGCAATAATTCCTTGAAGATCTGTTTTGCTATGCTGTGCAGAAGCGCGACTCATTACTGCAAGAAGCCCTTGGTGTGAACTTACCGTGCGGCCAATATTCCAAAGAAGCTTCGGAAAATCTAAAGTCTTGGGATTATTTTCATCAAAAATTACATCAGAGTGATTTCCTGGAAGATACCAATAAATTTTATCGATCCGAGCCGTTTCGGTACGCAAAAAAGTAAACCCCTCCGGAGAGAGGCTTGTTTGAGGGGAGAACGCTGGGGTCGTAGTAGCAATAGTTTGACAATTCGCTGTTGCCTGACTGCCTGGGCCAGCGGCAGCGGCGTTGCAGTTGCCGGAACTACTTGCAGAATATGTGGGGTGAGAAAACCAAATGTACCCCGCGACAACCGCCGCAGCTCCTATTAGTGCAGCTTGAATTGCTCTATTTTTAAAAAAGCTTTTTATCTTTTCCGTCACAGCATGCAAATAATACTCTTATTGGTTCGAATGGAAACTTGACTGCATTCTTACAGTCTATCGGGGTATGTTTGTAAGGTTGCTACTGCGGTTAAAAGGAAGCCGCTCGAGAGAGCGGCTTCTGATTCGGCTATTCGCCGGGTTGGCGAGGAGCTGGGTGGGGAATGAAAGGTGCCTTGTTTCGATCGGTGTATCCATCGAAACGAGTGGGGTACTTCAGGAACCACTCAGGGTTTGCGGCGGCTGCGAAGAGTCTGGGTGCGCGGGGAGGATCGGCTGCAGTTTCAGCGAGGGCTGCTACTGGTGGGCCGTATGCGGGTGAGGTGACAAGCGCCTTGAGGCGGGCATTCTCTGCGATTAGGCAATATATGCAGTCGTCTTGGGGGGTGGGGTGACCACAATGCATGTGCTAGTCCTCCTTTCTTCTAACCCAAGTATTACAGAAGAAGGGCTATCTGTACATAGGGTGAAGCTTATGGTTGCAAGAAGACACTGGTACACGAAAAAACGCCGGACCAAGCCAGCGTTTTTTCTTGCACAAATTCGTTATTAGGAGGTCAGGTGCTTTGAAACGAGCTTGGTCATTTCAAACATGTTCACGACTGCCTTGCCGTCGAATACCGCCTTGAGTTTGTCGTCAGCGACAATGTTGCGCTTGTTCTTTGGATCTTGAAGGTCGTGCTTCTTGATGTACTCCCAAAGTTTCTTAACGACCTCCGAACGAGGCATCGGACCTTTGCCAATCACTTCAGCGAGATCATCGCTGATGGTCATAGGCTTCATGAACGCTGATGTAGCTTTTGCCATACGTATTAGTTATTTTTCATTCAAACGAGATAATTTTGCCCTGCCACACTACTTTACAATACCCGCTACAAATCTCCTAATGAGTTTTCCCGAGACAAACTGGACAGTAGTTAAGCCGAAGGTGAAGGTGTAAGCGTCTAGTCCCGGCTTCTCAACCTTTATTTGTATGACATGTTCTTGCTGCGATACGTGCTCGATGAGCTTGTAGAGCCTCGGTTCTTTCACATGTACTTGGCCTTTCAGGTCGACATCAGCCCCTTTGTCAGTTGAAATTACTTTCCCGTCCACATAAATGGTGAGTGTCGAGCCTTGAGCTGAGCTTGCGACGAAATATACGCCTTTTGCCTTGTAATGAAAGCTGATGCCAGCATTTGCAGTAGTATTTTCGGCGAATTCGTCCCCAATATTCCAGGTCCCATCCAGATAGAGCGTGTTCGGTGCGACAGTTGCAGGCGCTTTGAACGTTTGCACTCCCGGAGAGTGCTGAATGCCGTTGCCCAAGTATTCGTTACGCTGCCAATCAAAATAGGTCTCTGGACTTGATGCCTCTATGGTCTGTCCTGCGGCCACAAACCCTGTCGGAATTTGGTCGTTAGTGCTTAACGTTTTGGCGCGCTCCAAAAGCAGCTTTTGAATACTTGCTTCGGTCTCTTGGTAGTTGCCTTCGCCAATGTTGTGTTCGCGGACAAGCCCGTCTATATCTATCAGGTATTCTTCCGGCCAATAGTTGTTGTGGTAGGCATCCCAAGTCTGGTTCTCGCTATCGAGCACGACCGGGTAGGTGATGCCAAACTTAAGCACTCCGGCCTGCACGTTTGCCAGTTGTTTTTCAAAATTGAACTCCGGCGTATGCACGCCGACTATGACAAAACCGTTCGGGCCATATTTTTTGTACCAATTTTCCAAATAGGGAATGGTGCGCTGGCAGTTGATGCAGCTGTAGGTCCAAAAGTCGACCAAGATGACCTTTTTGCCGATGTAGTCGCTCAGCTTGATAGCTTGGCCGTCGGTGTTGATGTAGCCATCGG
>JAQBQX010000019.1 GCA_028286785.1 Candidatus Adlerbacteria bacterium | reverse complement strand
GTTAAGCGAAGTTGCGCATTCTTCCACAGTCAAAGTAGGCGGAGTGGTAGTAGACGTAAAGAGCACTGTTGGAGCATCCGGGACAATAGGTAGTATGTCCGGAGTTGTGGTGGGTGTTGTTGTGGCTGGGTCTGGCACAGGCGGGATAGCATCAGGGACTGATGCAGTTGCAGGTTGAGGCACTCTTGAATCACCGCCCGGCCAAGGCCACTCGCGAGAACCCATGACCCGCACAGTCGAGGTAGCTTCATTATCTATCACTCCACCTTGTGTTGAAGTTGCAACTTCTGCCGCCGGAGCAGACTCTGGGTCAGCAGGCTTATTAATTGTTTTTTGCAAAGCTAAAATTGCTGCCCCGCCTTGTGGAACTCCGAGTAAGTCCCGCACATCCGACGTGTCCAGACTAGAACCGTATATTTGTTTTTGTACGGTAAAATCCTTAACGTTCGACTCGGCAGAGGTAAGGTTGTTATATGCAGCATCAACCACCCTGCGCGGAGTTGTGACAACATACGCAACGGCACCTCGCCCCGCTTCGGCCAGGGCCCCAATAGATCCCGCAACTGCTGCGAGCGCACTATATCCTTTAACACTGACGGTACTGATACCTGACACAAGCGGGTCTGCCATCCCAAGTGCCGCACCTTGGGCCCGATACATCAACGAAACGCTCGGGACGGTAAAACATTCGGCTCTATTCTGATTCTCTGCAGTAAGACCTGCAAGTTCTTGGTGGATGTCACTTACTATCCGGTCGGAAAATGCACCGAGATACAGGTCTATAAATGAATGACCTTGCGCAGGGACGGCCGAGTTGCTTGCCGAGGTATCGAGGAGTTCGCTAAATGTTGCGTTGGGCGCAAGCGGATGCAGACCAAATGTCGTAGCAAGGTTGGTAACAGTATTATCCAAAGCATACGTGATGTACTTGCCACCGCCCGCCACATAACTTTCGGGCGTTGCGACTGCATAGACTGCCACCGATTCAGGGGACATACCGTGCGCAACAAGATATTCATATACTTTGTTGGCATATACAGCACCCTGTGAGTGTCCAACAATAATCACTTTCTGTGTATGCACATCCTGGTGCATGTGCTGCAAGATAGTCTGCAGGTCATATTGATTCAAAACAGGAAAAGCCACTTCTAACCCATCCCCTATCCCAGCCAAATGTGATGCGTTGTATTCAAGCTGGACTGTTAAGGGTTGTCCGTTAAAATTACGATTTAATTTTTTTCCTAAAGAACTAGCATTTACTTGAGCAGACCGGTAATCATCCCAAACTCCATTTATAAAAATGACCGTATAGCCTGTTTCTGAACAGTTATTCGCATCAGACTGCACAAGTGCAGGTATAGAAAAAAGACCCACTAAAAGTGTTAGTTGGGCAATGTATTTAAATCGACGTTGCATATATCTGTATTAGGAAGTGTGAAACTAGCAGTAAACATATATGCCGCATCCTCAGAGGCATGTCTTGTTGAAGTATTCACCATCATGTTTTCAACTTCTCTTGTTCTTTTAAGATAGATTTGAAAATCATCACCAGTAGCATCACCAACACATGCATCACCCCGAGAAGTTTCCTCCGCGGCAGCAATCCAGGTATTAGTATCAAATACTTGGGTGAGCATCATTTGTATCGCCATCGCATATTGATACTCGGCGGCAACTACTTTTGCTGAGTCTTTATGGTTGAAATATATCGCCCTCTCAACATCGTCGCGGATGCCGTTACGGTTAGCGTCTACGCCAGCCACTGTTGCGTCATTTATCTCTTTGTCAGGCTCGTTGGGCAAATCCCCCAATACCACCTCTCGGGTAAGTTTTTGCGCATGGATCTTTGCCACAACGGCATCGCTTTTCTGTTTTTGCGCCACCACTGGGAAGCGGTATACAGCCAAGGCTATATATAACACAAAAATGGCGAGAAGCACCCATCGTGCAACCCGCCATATTTTGGTAAGCCATGCCCCCTTTCCACCCGTTTCGGATGAAGTATTCATAGCTCTAGTATACTCCTAATTTACTTTCCTGCTTGGAATTGCTTTTGGACCTCAAGGAGTTCGGTATTGTTTGGGTTTGCTTTGAGGCCCGCCTTCAGGATTGCAGCGGCTTTGATGTCGTCTTTGAGGGTGTAGTGGTACAGGTTAAAAAGGTCGTGGTAGCCCTGCACGTACTTTGGAGTAAGCGCTACTGCTGCCTTGAAGTTAACCTCGGCCTTTGCGTTGTCGTGCACAAAGTTCATGTAGAGGTCGCCTAAATCAGCGTAGGCGGTTGTGCGCATTTCAGTCGGTGCAACCTTTGCTACATAGGTCCACGCCTCTGCCGCACCTGTGTAATCCCCTGCTTGCTTGCGGTAGAGCCCAAGCTGGAGCCACAGGTCAGTGCGAGTTGGGGCTTTTTTGAGCTGGGCGATAAGATCTTGCTCCTTACCGGTGAGATATGTTTTTATCTCGGCAGAAACATCCGCCGAAAATGTAATCGGGCGTGTAAGCGAAGGTGTGGGAATTTTAGTGCCTCCGCTATCTACCATCTCGATAGTGCCCGGGCCTGTGATAGTGACGCCGCCCACAGTAGTGGAAGAGGCAGTTTGACCGGTTGTCGTACCGGTCGTTTGAGTAGTATCCGGCGACTGGACAGCTTCCGGCGCACGCGATGAGCGAAATGCCATAAATGCAACAAGGGCAATGACTACAGCAATAACAATACCTAGGAAAAGTGAACGATTCGTATTCATATCAACAGTGTAATTGATATACCTACGCAACGCAAAAGCCCCCTCTTGTGAGGGGGCTTTTGTTGCTTGCTAACTTAGTTGACCGAAGTCATCCAAGATTAGTTCGAACGAGTCTGGATAAGACCTGAGGCTGGGTAGCCTGGGAGGCCGTAACCATTTGACCAGTCGTTGCCGGTTGATGTAGCAGCTGTACCTGTTGCGTTTGCGCTCCAGATAAAGTTACCAGAGACCGAAGCGAATGGCGATGTACCCGTCGATGGGCTAGCGGTTGCATCACCCAAGAGAGTCGTCACGACCGAAGCGCCAGTGGCATTGTTTGTAACTGAACCGCGAAGTTCGAAGTATACAGTTGAGCCTGCTGGGACCTGGACAGGAGACGTGCTTGGCTGGATCCAGAACGCTGTTGTGCTTGCTGACGATACTGTTGCACCAATCTGACCAGAAGTGCCCTGGCTTGAGATTGTTGAAGAGTAAGAAGAATCAGTGTATGCGTACAAGCCGATGTTCGTCACTGACAACGTTGTAGTTGCGAGTGTGAACGTGAACTTGCCGATACCTACCTGACCCAACGAGTCAGCAGTAACCTTGAAGCGCATAAGCTTGCCATCGGCTACGCCGGTAGAGCCAAGCGTATCAAGTGCGAGCGTTGGGAAGGTGTTGAAGACGCGTACGCCTGCTACACCAGCTGTTGCGCTTGCAGTAACTGTGTTACCAGATGATGCGCCAGTGCCTTCTGCATTGAGCGGATCAATCTTGACGAGGTTACCTTCTGTACCTGACTGGCTAGAACCAATGTCAGCGAAGTCAGCCTTAACGGTAAGAACTGTGTCGGTATCCTTAGTCAACGCTACCGCAGTGTTGAATGTAGATGTTGCGACAGTGTTACCACCAGTGAACTGAGCTGTACCTACCAAGGTTGCACCGTTGTAGATGTATACCTGTGAGAGGTCACCTGCGCTGCCTGAAGTGAGTACCAAGCCGAGCTTAGTGAGGTTTGTTGCCTCGTTTGTTGCACGGACCTTGATAGCAGCAACAGTCACGCCGGTTGAACCACCTGATGCCGCCTTGTATGAAGGAGACGATGAGTCAACTGAGATGGTGAGCGAGCCTGCAGTAACAGTCATCGTACCTGCGTTCGAAGCCGAAGCGGTAGGAGTGATGGTGTTACCCGAGGTTGCGCCAGTAAAGGCGTAATCACCCGTAGCTGTGTCTGTTGAGAACTTGTAGGTTGACGACGAAGTAGCTGATGACGAAATGTTACAGCTAACTGCGAGTGTCTTGACCGTACCCTTAGCAACGATAAGAGTGTTATCGAGGCTGAAGGTGTTTGCAGTAGCACCACCTGCAGTCAATGTGTTGACTACACGTGAGCCATTGTTGAGAGAGGCTGTACCGTCCCAGATCTGACAACCTGAAAGGGTTGTAGCATTTCCAGTGAAGTAAAGAGGTACCGCGTTGAGGCGGAGGTCTTCACCTGACTGTGATGCGTCGATTTGGTAGTTACCGAACACAAAGTTCTGAACACCTGCAACGACGTTCTGAGAAGTTGGCTGTGACGAGAAGGTCACTGCAGCCGAACCGCCCTTAACTGTCATTGTGTTCATCGTTACCTGGCTTGTACCAGAAAGCGAAATGGTGTTACCCGAGGTCTGACCTGTCACGTTTGTCCACTGGCTCGAAGGAGTTGTGGCAACAGTGAAGGTAGTACCTGTAGGTGTTGCAGACGAAGCCTTACCCTTGAGTGTGTACACGTGGCGTCCTGTTGAGAACGTAACGGTATCAGTAAAGGTAAGTGATGTGCCTGACTGGTCAACTGGACCTGCAACTACGCGACCGCTCTCATCAACGATAGAAACGCTGGTGAGACCGAAAGTGTTACCGGTTGTGGTTGAGACAGTGAAGACCATCTGCTGTGCTGATACAGATTCACCTGCAAAGTTTGTAGCAAACCCGCCGAGAACCTGGCCAGGAACGTTAACTGCAATGTTCTGCGCAGCAACTTCGTTTGCCTTGCTGATTGTAGTTACTGTACCTGCGCTGATCGATGCCGAGCGGCCTACAAACCAAGGTGTGTAGGTACCTGGAGCAGCGATGCCGTAGCCATAGAGCTGACCAACAAAGTAGACGTCTGTCGATTTGTCGATGTCGAACTCTGCGGTGCGACCTGCAGCGTTAGAGCCGGTGATATCGCCCTGTACGTACGCATCAACCGAGTTGCCCTTAGCGATCAAGATACCGCCTGGGAAGGTTGAAGTGAAGTATTTGCCGTCTGCCGAAACAGTCGCTGGGTACATAGTACCGCCAACGTTTGTCATGACGTTTGACAAGTCAGATGCGCTAACAGAACCGGTCTGGCGCCAACGGATCGAGTAGAGCTTCAAGTCTTCCGAAGAAGCTGCTGTAAAGCGGATACCCGAGAAGCGAACAGCGGTGTCACCGATGTTGCGGCTCTGAGCTGCGCCTGGGTCAAATGACGATGTTGAAGTCGAAACTGAACCAAGTGACAGCGACTCGTTGATTGTGTGGCTTGCACCAACAATTGGGAGCGAACCGTTGACTGCAGCTGAAGTGTTGATAGACACAACAGAGAAGCTTGCGATTTCACCAGCATGAGCACCTGCTGCTGCGCGGTTTGCTGCAACAGTGAAGGTACGCGATGTGCCGCGAGGGATGACGATAGTGTCACCGACGGTAGCCTGGTGGTTGCTGTTAAGCGTCTTCGAGATACCGATCTGGAGACCAGTTGAAGCATCAAGAAGAGTAACACCTGAGAAGGAAGCGTCAGCTGATGCGCCACCACGCTGTACTGTCACACCGCTGATAGTGACGTCGCCGTCATTAGAAGCTGTGAGAGTAAAGTTTGTGAATGGTACGCGAGCTGCATTTGCCGGAGCAAGTGCATTAGCCGGCTGTGCTGATGCCATAACCGACAAGCCAGAACCTGTTGTTCCTGTGCCTGTACCAGTTCCGGTACCAGTACCTGTGCCCGCTGTGCCTGCGCAGACTGCATTAGCCTGTGCACGTGATGCAGCGTAGAAGTTAGGCGTTGGAGTTGTAAGACCCAACGGTGTCAAAATCTGTGCTGCGTACTTTTGCTGGAACTTTTTAACAGCTACTGTGGTCAAAGCACCAAAGTAGGTTGTTTCATTTCCAGGAGAACCGGCGCCAGTCGATGCAATCATCGTGTCTGGGCTCATGTTCAAGAACTGCTGCAATGCCAAAACACCTGCGCTCGTTGCACCTTGTTTAAGGTTTGTCGAGAACGTTGTGCCTGGGCAGATTGTTGCAGCCTGCGCTGGAGTGGCCGAAACCGCTGCGAACGCAAATGCGACGACTGCTGCTACACCAATGGTGAGAGCGGCGAGACGTGAAGAACTCTGAGTAATAGTCATAAGGTAACTAAACGAACGAATAATAATTTACTTGTAATCCTACGAATAAATGGAACAGCACTGATAACCTACCTGCCCTCCCGCTCGCTCTCTCCTCGTCACCACCTTTCCTATTAAAGGAAGGATGGAGCGCGAAGAGGCAAGCGAGATGTGAAGGCGTTGGTAGCAAGATGTGAGGCGGAATCGGTCATGCGGTCAATACGGAACAAGGAAGATTCCTGGTGTGCGAGCACGTACTATTTATAGACGCAAAAAGAGCGCACATCTTACCTGCGTCTTTCATGAAGGTGTTTGATTATGAAATTGTCAACGAACCTGGCATTCTGCCCCACACAGGCTTATAGCCCGAATGGGGTTCAACCACTATGTACCATTATAGGTACAGGGGGTGGAAGGTGCAAAAATACCTTGTGGATAAAGGTACACCAGGGAGGGGTCTGGGTCAACTTGATTTTTACTGCGCCGAAGCACTGCCTACGTATACGCTCCACCGCCTCTCCCCTATTTTTTTAACCAATCCCTGTTGGATAAGCGCACCCAATTCGCGCTGGATTGTTTTCTCACTACAGTTTCGCACTACCTTAGAAATGTCTTTTATAGAAACCCCCTTATTTGAAAGGACAAAATCGCGGATTATGGCAGCCCGATCTTCCTGGTCTTTAGAGGGGCGTGGGACGGGCCCTGCCTGCCTTTTTAAATGTCCTTTATAGATGTCCTTTATAGGAACTCCCGCTTCGGCTAAGGTTGGTGGCATAGAAAGTCTTTTAGGTATTTGGTCAGGGGCCGTTGCAAACGGCACGGCAAAATCCTCGGCAGTCACAAACGGCGACACTTGGCTGCTGTTCCCCATTAATTGAGCAATGTGTTGGAGTTCACTTATAAGTACTGAAACGTTTTCTTGCCGAATGAGGTTCTTAGTACCGCTAAGACGCATCGCGGAAAGGAGCACAAATACTTCGGCCAACAATACAGAAGGCACCACTTCAGAGGCAGCAAAGTACACGATTGATTCCGGCAGAGACGACGCAAGTTCAATCAAACGGTCTAGGTCAGGGTGTGGAGAGCTCTGGGCCAAAACAGCGAGCACGTGGGCGATCCGTTCTGACTTTAAATAGCAAAAATACCAATCGTCGTGTCCTTTAAAAAGGCCTGACTGTAAGGCAAATGTATGAAAATTAGAGGTGTTATCAGACATTGATTTTCAATGCGTCTTTTACACTTGTCTTATTGCTGTCCTTTAAGGATTTGAAAGACATTTCTAAGACAGACTGTGTCCTTGAGTATAACAAGCGCTTCCAGGTTGTACAGGTTGATTAAGGCTTAAAAATAGTCTCGGCTCACGTGGTATTATGTTTCAATGGCGCGTAAGAAAAATTCTAAGTCAGCAAACGCCCGCGCGGCAACATCTGGCATGCCCGACGGTACAAAACGTGCAATTTTAGCCGTAGTGTTTTCGATCCTTGGTTGCTTCCTGACCCTGGCCGCATTTGGCACCGCAGGGGTCGCGGGCATAGACACCTATCAAGGCATAGTACATCTGGTGGGTATCGGATATTTTCTGTTGCCAGTGCTCTTTTTTGTTTTGGCAGGGACTGCTCTGCGCGAAGAAAAACCCGGCTTCGACTGGTTTAAGAGCCTTTCGAGCATTCTCTTTATATTGTCTGGATTAGGGTTTGTGGCTATTGTCAGCGGCAAGGGCGGATTAGTGGGCGATATGCTGGGCAAAACTGCCATTCATTACTTTGATATATACGCATCGGTCATACTCATGGGCGGACTCACATTGGTATCTTTGCTCATGTTGTTGGAAGGCTCGATCCCGGTCCATGTCTTTACCGGCTTGAGCGCAAGCACAGTGCGTGGAGTGCGTGGGTTATTTGGCAAAACTCCCGAACCAGAAGATGACGGAATTGCCGTGAGCGGCTTCCGTGTGGACGCAGAAGACGAGGAGCACGAAGAGGCACCAGATGCAGACGACGAGGAAGATGATGTGCCCGTCCCGCACCAGCAGCCTCTGCGCGAACCTGCTACTGCCGCTGTGGCAGCGGTCAATACTGCAGACCTTTTGAAGTCGCTATTGGGCACGTACACCCCGCCACCTTTGTCACTCCTTGAGCGTGACAAAGGCCGCCCGGGTGTTGGTGACGTTAAAGCAAATGCCAACATCATCAAACGCACGCTTCAAAACTTTGGAATTGTGGTTGAGCTCGACGAGATTTCAATCGGCCCATCGGTCACCCGCTATGCCATCAAACCCGCCGAAGGTGTGCGCCTGCAAAAAATTGTATCGCTCCAGACTAACCTCGAACTTGCTCTTGCGGCGCACCCCGTACGCATTGAGGCACCTATCCCTGGCAAATCCCTGGTAGGCATCGAAGTCCCGAACCACTCAAAAGTTACAGTGGGCTTGGGCACGCTCCTTGAGGCACCTGAGTTTGCCGCATCGCCGAAGCCGTTGTTGGTAGCACTTGGCCGCGACATTGCAGGCGGGTCGCAGTTTGCCAACCTCGCCAAAATGCCCCACGGACTCATCGCAGGGGCAACGGGCTCGGGCAAGTCGGTGAGCATCCACACTATCATCACCTCACTTTTGTACCGTTGCGGGCCGCAGCAGCTGCGCTTTTTGATGATCGACCCCAAGCGTGTGGAGTTGACCCTCTATAACACTATCCCGCACCAACTCACCCCAGTTATCACCGACCCTAAAAAAGCAGTCATGGCGCTGCGCTGGGCGGGCAAAGAAATGGAACGCCGATACAATATATTAGAGTCTGAACGCGTGCGCGACATCGAGTCGTACCATACCAACGTCCTTACCCCGTCTTTGGAAAAACTACGCCGCAAAGGAGGCGCAGCCGAGGGCGACAAGATCCCTGAAGCAATGCCGTACATCGTGATTGTCATCGACGAGTTGGCCGACATCATGCAGACATTCCCACGTGAACTTGAAGCGGCAATTGTGCGTTTGGCCCAGATGAGCCGCGCTGTGGGCATTCACCTGCTTCTTTCGACACAGCGACCATCAGTTAATGTCATTACCGGCCTCATCAAAGCAAACGTTCCGGCCCGCATAGCACTGCAGGTTGCCTCACAGATCGACTCGCGCACCATTTTGGACCAAGCAGGCGCAGAAAAGCTCTTGGGTGCGGGCGACATGCTCTACCTTTCAGGCGAAATGGGCAAACCTATACGTCTCCAGAGCGCCTACATCAGCGAAAACGAAGTAAAAAAGGTCACCGACTTTATTGCAAAGCATAACGATTCGGAACTTCCTATCGATATCACCGGCCCCACTGGCGGCCCTACCGCAGGCGGACTTGGCAACACCGGTATCACGAGCGACGAGGACGAAATTGACGACGACATGTACGAAGCTGCGCGCAACGCAGTACTAGAGGCAGGCAAAGCGTCGACTTCGTACCTCCAGCGCAAGCTTCGAGTCGGATATTCTCGCGCAGCGCGGTTGATGGACGTACTTGAAGAGCGTGGAGTCATTGGCCCAGCTGATGGCGCAAAACCACGCGAAGTATTGGGCGCCAAGACAGAGAGCACGCATGATGAGGAACAATAATTGGTACAAATGGGCGTTAGTACTGGTGGCTATAGTTATAGTCGGCGGCTACGGATTATTTGAAGGTCGTCGGATCTTGTCAGGCCCAGAAATCAGCCTCGACTTCCCTCGCAGTGGATCCGCCACATCAAGCGTTGCGGTCGTGGTCTCAGGAATGGCTCAAAATATAGCTTTTTTGACTATTAACGGTCGCCCTGCCTACACGGATGCGGCAGGACATTTTAGTGCTACACTCTCTCCACACCCGGGGTATACTAGTATTACGGTCGCAGCAAAAGACCGTTTTGGGCGCGAAGCATCCATGTCTGTGCACTTCACTGTTTTGAACTTTTGCACGAATAATACTTAATACTATGGCACTCAAGAAATCTGCACCGAAGGAACCGAAAAGCATTTCAAAAGACAGCAGCGCTATTGATGCGGCAATCCGCGAAATCAAGACAAAATTTGGCGACGAGGCCATCATGAAGCTCGGCGACTCCCCCAAGGTGGATGTCGACGTTATTCCCTCGGGCTCTATTGGGCTTGATTGGGCTCTTGGTATCGGCGGATACCCGCGCGGCCGCATCATCGAAGTTTTCGGCCCTGAGTCATCCGGCAAAACAACTCTTACCTTGCATGCCATTGCCGAAGCGCAAAAAAAAGGCGGCATCTGCGCATTTATAGATGCCGAACACGCACTTGATCCAGAATATGCCAAAAAAATCGGCGTAAATATCAACAACCTTCTTGTCTCACAACCAGATACCGGCGAACAAGCGCTCGAAATCGTCGAGTCTTTGGTGCGCTCGGGCAAGGTCGACCTCATTGTCATCGACTCGGTTGCGGCGCTCACTCCTAAAGACGAAATCGAGGGCGACATGGGCAGCCACCAGGTGGGCAAACAAGCACGCCTTATGTCACAAGCGCTGCTCAAACTCACAGCCATTACCTCGAAGTCCAAGACCATAGTCATCTTCATCAACCAGATCCGTATGCAGATCGGCGTGATGTTCGGCAACCCCGAGACAACGACCGGCGGCAAGGCTCTCAAGTTTTATACATCGGTGCGCCTCGATATCCGCCGCATTGCACAGATAAAGAAGGGCGAAGAAGTTGTCGGAGGCCGCCACCGGGTCAAGGTAGTCAAAAACAAAGTAGCAGCTCCCTTCCGTACCACCGAATTTGACCTCATGTACAACGAAGGTATCTCAAGCGAGGGCGAAATCATCGCCTTGGGCGAAAAGTACGGCGTCATACAAAAAAGCGGATCTTCTTACAGCTACGGCGATGAAAAGATGGGCCGCGGTTACGACGCAACCCGTACGTACCTGCGTGACAACAAAAAGACCGCAAACGCGATCTTAAAGGAAATCCGTACTAAATTTGCTGAAAACGCTCTCACTTCTAAACTCCCGCCAAGCAAAGATGACGATGCTCCTGACGAAGAATAGAGCTATGCAAAACGTCGCGTAGGTGTCGTGGCCGAGCGTACAGCGTCAACCGCTAGGCCCAGCAATGCCGCACCAAGCACCAGAAGCGTCAATTGAACGCCTATTTGTGTATGTCCCAGGGCATAAAGCACGTACTTCCCTGTGGCAGCAAGTCCCAGCTTTTCCACTGTGACAAAGTTATGAAAGACTTCGCTCACCCACACCAAGCGGCCTATACCCCATAGCGAAAGTACCGCTACGTAAGCCTCTAGCGCAGTGCGCGACACAAGGGTGCGGCCTAGGTAGACCATACGCACCCCTGCCATGACGTTTTTCTCGATTATGCTCATGTTATGACTCATACTTATGGTAACTCTGTGACCGACTTATAAAGTTTCCTGAACTCCTCCTTTGCTCGGTGCACGCGGGTCTTGATTGCCCCCACTGTCACACCTTCCTGCGTGGCTATTTCCTCTTGAGACTTCCCGTCGATAAAAAACAAAGTCAGTACTGATGCGAACATGGGCGACATGCGGGACACCACGCTCGCCACTTCATCGCGCAATTCTTTTTGGTCAAACTGGTCCAGCGTCTTGTCCGGAATAAGCTGCAAAATCTCGTCATCCAGCGGTGCCACGATCATGCCGCGGCGTTTGCGCTTGGCGTAGTGCGAAAGCGCCGTGTTGATGACTATCCGGTAGGCCCAGGATGAAAACTGGGCACCTTCCATTACCTTAAATTTTTTTGCATTGAGGTAAATTTTGGTAAAAGCTTCCTGCACGATATCCTCGGCCTCTTCCTCCTCGCGGATAATAGAGCGCGCTTTGCGCAAAAAAGGCGCCTCATATTTACGTACTAAAAGCGCAAAAAGGCTCGGGTTTGAGATCGAAAGCGCCAAAATCTCCTCGTCGGAGCGCTCGAGGTTTTCGCTATTGTCTAAATACTCCCCCATCCCTGTAGCATATATCATGTGCTCTTTGATATCTATAACAATAAAATTGCAGCGTCAGTTTCTGGAAATGCTGCGGAAGTAGTGGTATAGTGTGCCATTGTACCGAGTACATTCTAGGGCACATACAGAGGGCAGGAAATGGTAGGTTCAGTCAGACACTATGATAGCGAGTCGGACACGCAGATTACTGAAGGCAAACTTCCTAGAGCATCTCAAATAGAAATGCTGCTAGAAGCCCTGGGAAAAGACTTCCCGGGAGCTGTCGTTGAAATAGTAGGCAGTGGACCGATCGGTGAAGTCCGCAAAATTTGGACTTCCCGACAGGATTCCAAACTAAAGATCGATATCGGCCCGTACAAACTGACCGTCGACAATCCTGAGCACCAGTCTGTGATTGTCACACTTAGCCAATGGGCCCGCAGTAACATGCAGCACGCACAAGTCCGTAAGCGTTGAGATTTCCAGCCACCCCTATTGGGTGGCTTTTTTATTGGTTTTTAGCTACAATGCGAGGCACTATGGCAATGCTTGAATATAACGAGATTTTAAACAAAAAGGTCATCCTCTTTAACGAGGAGCCCTACGAAGTGCTCGACGCGCACGTCTTCCGCAAACAGCAGCGCAAACCGGTCAACCAGACCAAGCTGCGCAACCTGATTACGGGCAAGGTAACCGAGCAGGCCTTCCACGTGTCGGAAAAGGTACAGGAAGCGGACCTTTCAACCAAGCAGGTTAAGTACATGTATACCAACAAAGGCGAGTTTTGGTTTTGTGCCGAAAATAATCCTGCCGACCGCTTTGCCATCCCTGAAGACACTATCGGTGACGCGGCCAAGTTTATGAAAATCAATTCTGTCGTTGAAGCACTGGTGTTTGATGAGCGCATCATCGGTGTACGTATCCCCATCAAAGTCGAGCTCGTGGTCAAAGAAGCCCCTCCTGCCGTCAAAGGCAATACTGCCCAGGGAGGCAACAAACAGATCACGCTTGAGACTGGTGCAGTCATCAATGCCCCACTGTTCATCAACGAAGGTGACGTTGTGCGCATCAATACCGAAGTCGGCGAATACGTCGAGCGCGTAGACAAAAAATAAACCAGAAATAAAAAAGCCCCGCAATTGCGGGGCTTTTTTATTTGCTGAACTAGCGAATGATATACGGCATCAAAGCCATGAAGCGAGCACGTTTGACCGCCTGGGCCAACTCGCGCTGGTTTGCCGATGACAAACCGGTGCGGCGGCGAGGCATGATCTTGCCGTGCGGGTTGATGAAGCGCTTCAAGGTCTCGGTATCCTTGTAGTCTATACGCTGAAATTGTACGTAATTGTCTGACATAATTGTTTAATTAGAATGGGATGTCGTCTGGGTTAATATCTTCCTCGGGGTAATCAATAGCATCGTCTTTCGGAGCCTTTTGAGGCGCTTCTGCGTCGGAGTATCCGGCTGAAGAATTGCTTGGGCCGTTGCCTCCGCTATAGTCTGAGCCGCCAGAGCTTGCGCCACCAGTTGAGCCTCCCTTAGGACCAAATTGCACGCGCTCTGCGATGATCTCGGTGCGGTACTGCTTGCCCTTTTCAGGAGCGTCCCAGCTGCGGGTCTGGATGTGGCCTTCAATAAACGCAGGGCTCCCTTTTTTGAGGTATTGTCCGCAGGTTTCTGCCTGGCGGCCAAACACCACAATATTGTGGAACTCTACCTGTTCTGCCTTGCTGCCGTCCGCCTTTTTATATACGCGGTTGGTCGCAACGCTAAAGGAACACACCTGCCCACCTGAGGGCAGCGCCCGCAACTCCGGGTCACGGGTGAGGTTTCCGTAGACCATTGCTTTATTGATGTACATAGCTTAATTATGCCACACTACTCGGTAACCAAAGCGTCGATCGACTTATCGAGCTCTGCTTCTGATACCTCCCCTACCTTTTCAACTACCTCTGCGACCGGCTTTTCGATCGTCTTGCCTTCCAAACGGTCTGAAGCAAACACAGTGCGGCGTGGTGCCAAGGCATCCTCGCGCGTAGTGTGAACGATAATAAAGCGCAGCACTTCGTACTTATCAGAAAGTGCTTTGTGGATAGCAACGCTTGCCTCGGGAGCCGTGGCAAACTTGATAAACCCGAAATAGCTTTCTGTGAACTTCTCTACTTTGCCTGACGCTGCGCGCTCGATGCGGTACGCGAGTGTCGTTTTGACCGGAACCTGCTCACTAATAATTTCTGCGGACTGTGCGGTAAGCACAGCGCGAATTGCATCGACAACGGTAGCCACTTCTGCCTCTGGGACAGTTGGGATAACGTGATAGCCAACCTCGTATACGGTTGACGCATCATTCGCTTGGGTAAAGGACTCTTCGTCCTGCGACTTTGTAGTCATGCGTGCACTCTACCACGTCAAAATAGCCGGCGCAAGACATATAAAAAAGCCCCGCACTTTTCAGTGCGGGGCAGAAGTTTGGTGAACTATTTCTCGCGGATGCCGGCGAACCACGTATCATTCATCCAGACGTCGCTGCCATATGAGACCTCACCTTTCTCGTTATATACCGGGCCTTGGCCACAGCCAACATGGAGAGAGCGTTCGTGTACGGAGGAACTCCTAGCGAAAGCTAGATAGCACCACCGACCCTGTTCATCTTTCCAGTGCGTGACATTTTCACGCTTGTCCCCAAATGTTGGGTCAGCTTCATTTACTGCCGCCAGAGAATACGGGTCAACAGGCCGGAGCCCTCGCTGCTGGTACTGTCTCTCAACCTCTTCATCGTTGAGATAACGACTGGGTTTGAAAAAACACACCTCTGCCTCGGAGCCTTCGCCGCGTGGCATTGCAGCGACAACATCTGGATTAATCCATTGCTGGCACCCTATGGCGTTTAGCGCTTGTTGCGGCAGACGAGTGCGGTCGACGGCAACATGACGAACGATGATCTCAGTCGTGACCTCACCGAGCGCTTCGATCTCATCGCTGATAACCTGGAGCATAGCATCTCCAATAGTGTCGCCCTGAGTTTCGAGAACCACCTGCATGGCAGCACTCGAAAATCCACTTTTACGCAAACGTGCCACAAGAAGGTCCTGCAGCTTGCCAATTTGGCCAGTGGTGATTGTCGATGGGGTCACAACCGTAGTCATGGCGTCATCTCCTTGTTTACAAAGAGCTGTCCTAGAGGTCCGAAATCGGGCTCTATCAGCTAATATAATTATACTCTTAAAAACCTATTTTGTCAACCCAAAGGACTTAGTGGCGTTTTTGACTATTTGGTCGGCTACGGCTGCAGCTGAAAAACCCTTAATTAGAGCCAGTTTTTCGACTACATCCTTAACATGCACTGGTTCATTGCGCTTGCCACGGTTGGGTACGGGCGCTGCATACGGTGAGTCAGTTTCTGAAAGCATGCGGTCGAGCGGGCAGACACGGATAGATTCGTCATATTCGGTTGTATAGGTTATCGGCCCCGGAAAAGACAGGTAGCAACCGAGGTCGAGGTATCTTTGAGCAAGTTCACTTGTCCCTGTAAAAAAGTGTATGACTGCTTGGAGTTTGTCCCCAAATTTTTCTTTATATTCGCCCAACATGATCAGCATATCGTCGTGCGCATTGCGACAGTGAATGATCAACGGCTTACCCACCTCAACCGCCAACTCGATATGCGCAGCAAAGCGTATTTTTTGCGCAGCTTTTTCTGCATCGGTCCCGCCGGAGCGAAAATAGTCCAAACCGCACTCGCCTATCGCGACCACCTTTGGGTTTTGCGCCAAGGCACGATATTTTTCTATATCAAACGCTTCTTCCAAATTGTCATTGGGGTGCAGACCGACAGATGCCCACAAAAAATCGTGAGCCGAAGCCAATTCAAGAGCCTGGGTGCTTTGTGCATAATCGGTGCCAACAACAATAGCTCCCAATCCCGCATCTTTCATACGAGCCAAAACCTCCGAGCGGTCGGCATCAAACTGCGGCGTATAGATATGGCAATGCGCGTCGAAATATTCCATTGGGTGAGTATAACAAAAAAAGCCTGCGCGTGTGCGCAGGCCTGAGAACTCTTAACTTTTATGACCTTTATTTATGAAAGCTCGAGCTTCCTCTATGTATTTACGTTTTGCGTCGAAATATGACCTTCTATCTTCAGACCTTTCATGTAACTCGAGTCTGACCCGAGCCTCCCAATCCTCAGACAAATTCCACTCTGACATAAACCGCTCGAGATATTCCCGCATAAATTCAGTCCGCTCCGATGCGAGAGCACGCGCTGTTTTTGTATGCATCCGGTCGGTCAGGTGCAACAGCTTTTCGTGGAAATGGTTGACGCTCGTCGCGCCGCCTGAGGCATAGTATTCTTCAGCCGTTTTTGCTGGTGTAGGCGGCATGTTCGGGTCATACATGGGCCGATCGTGGGCACCTCCCCATGTAAACGTGCGAGCGATAGCAATTGCGCCCACAGCATCGAGCCGGTCGGCGTCCTGGACAATCTTGCCTTCAAGCGATGGCATATCGTCCGGCACATGGAACCCTTTGAACGAAATTCTATGCGCAATGTCGACAACTACAGAAGCAAACCGTGGCCCAACTCCGCATTTTTCAAGCAAGGAGTGAGTTGCCTTGCGCCCAGCTTCTTCGCTCTCATGTGCCTTGCGGTCGCCAACGTCGTGAACGAGCGCAACCATTTCAATCAAGTGAGGATCGCCACCCTCAATTGCTTGGAGCTTAAGCGCCATCTTACGCACACGGTCGATATGGAACCAGTCGTGCGCCTTGTCCTGTTTGGCCATCTCGCGCTTGACCGCCGCTTCGACAGCCATTAAACGTTGAAACTCGTTCATCATACCCTCCTCAAAGAAGTCCTTAGGCAGGGTATCATGTCGCAGAGATACGAGCCAGTCTACTTATTAATCCTTGCGGGGAAAGAGATTTTCGGGCTTTTTGTTTTCTTTAATTGCTTCGGCAATAGCTTCTGCAGTTGCCGGCATAAAGGGAGTCAGAAGTTTAGTAATGCCAGCGAGCTCCACCACCAGCGCCGCAATCAGTTCCTTTCCCTCTTCGGGGTTTGTCTTGATCACCTTAAACGGCTGCGTGTCGGTGATTTGTGCATCCAAGAGACTGATGCGCTCCCAAATGACGTCGGCAGCTTTGTTGATCTCAAAATTCTCGAACGCCTCTGAATATTCTGCGGGTATTTCCACCTCTCCCGCTTCAACCGGGCTTTCCAGATGCGTTTGTGCCAAGGTCATGATGCGCGCAGCCAAGTTACCCAGGCCATTGGCCAAGTTGGCATTGTAGACGTCTTTAAAGCGCTCCAGGGTAAAGTCGGAGTCCTCGAACGGATGTATGTGCCGAGCCAAAAAGTAACGCACAGCCTCGGTGCCATATTCTTCCACCAAGGCAGCGGGTTCGATGACATTGCCTAGCGATTTGCTCATTTTTTGCCCGCCGGAGGTGATAAAGCCGTGGTACACCACCTTGTCGGTCGCTTTAACATCGACAGACATAAGCATCGCCTGCCACATAACAGACTGAAAACGCACTTGGTCTTTGCCGGCAACCTGCACTACTTCGCCGCCTTCCCAAAACTTTGCAAAATTCTCATCAGTATCCTCAGGCCAACCAAGAGTCGAAATATAGTTAGTGAGAGCATCGAACCACACATACATAACCTGGCTGTCGTCGTCTGGCACCGGAACACCCCAGCTCATGCGAGCTATTTCGCGCGAGATACTAAAGTCCTCGAGTCCGCCTGCAACAAATTTTATCGCCTCGTCGCGACGCCATTCAGGCAGTATCACACCGTCTTGCGCCAAGTATGCAAGGAGCTTGTCTTGATATGCGCTGAGACGGAAGAAATAATTTTCTTCCTCGATCTCTACCGGGTCCATGTTTGGATGGTTAGGACATTTGCCGTCAACCAGGTCAGTATCTTTGAGGAACATTTCGTCGCCCACACAGTACAGACCTTTATATTTCTTTTTATAGATATCTCCTTTTGCAAGCGAGCGGCGCCACATTTCTTGAGCAGCAAGCTTATGCCCTGCATTGGTAGTGCGGATAAACGCATCGTATGAAAGCCCGAGTAGATTTTTGAGTTTACCGAACTGCTCGGCATAATGATCGACGTATGCCTGCGTGTCCTGACCGGTTTCCTGGGCCTTTTGAAAAATCTTCTGTCCGTGTTCGTCGGTCCCGGTGGTAAAAAACACCTCCCTTCCTTTGAGCCTTTCGTGGCGGCAGATGATGTCCGCATGCACAATTTCTAAAGCAAAGCCGATGTGCGGGTCGGCATTAACGTACGGAAGCGTGGTGGTAAGGTAAAACGGTTTCTGCTTAGAATTCTCTTGGGCCATATAGGTACAACCCTACTTCTCTTCTCCGTCTGGTGCAAGGCCTGCACGCGCAAGCGCCCGGGTCTTTTGGCGGTCGACGTCAGACACAAATTCCTGGATAGCTCCCGCAATCGGGACCGAAAGCAATACGCCCAAAAAGCCCACTAATTTAAACCCAACAAGGAGCGCTAGGATGACCAGCAGGGGCGGAACGCCCACCACCTTTTTGACCACAATCGGATAAATCAGGTGCGCCTCGAATTGCTGCACCACCATGTACAAAATAAAGACCGAGACACCGAGCGAAAGCCCGCCGTCGGTATATGCGATAGCAACCGCCGGTATTGCGGCCATAATCTGCCCGAACACCGGGATGAGTTCGAACACGGCAGCCAATACTGCCAGCAGGAGCGCGTAGCGCACGCCGAGGATTACGAGACCAAGGTACAGCAAGACACCCACAATAACCCCGAGCACCAATTGCCCCTGCATCCACTTGCCTATCTTGTCTTGCGAGCGCTTCCACAAGTGGAGCACGTAGGCTTGTTCTTTGACCGGGGTCACCACGCGCAAAAAGTCGTCAACGCCGGTTTCCTGCACTGAAAAGTAAAATGACAAAACAATGATGAGTATGAATGATGTCAGGCCGCCGAAGAATGCTGCCGCAGTGCTGAACATCCCGCCGGTCGAGTCTGCGACCGTTTGCGACACGCTGTTAAGCAGGTCGGCCGAGTTAAACGATGACGAACCCCACGCAGGCAGCAAGCCGTGGGTCAGGTCATTAAAGTTGATGGTCTGGAGCGTCTGGGGTAAGTTGCGCAAAAACGTCGCAGCGTCGTTGAGGATGGGAGGGATAAAGAAAAAGAGGACGCTAAAAAACGCCCCCAGGACAATGGCATACGTAAGCATGACGCCGCCAATGCGCGGTATGCCCTTGCGATAAAAGTACCCGACCGCCGGCTCTATGGCCGAGGCGATAACTACCGCCGAGAGAACAATAAGCACGATGTCGCGCAACACCCACACAAGACCTACCAACAGCAAAAAAAGTATGGCGGTTATGATACTCCTGGCGGTGATGGTTACGTGCATGTCGCGAGGAGGGGTAGACATGCCTTTATTCTACCTTATATTTCTTCTTTGATTTTGCTGGAGATGAATGAGGATAACTCCCCGACAGGCATGCGGATCTGCTCGCCCGAGTCGCGGTCGCGCACAGTCACAGTGTCCAACAGGGCTGGGTTTTCGCCCAATGTGTCAAAGTCGATAGTGACGCACCACGGAGTACCAATTTCATCTTGGCGGCGGTAGCGCTTGCCGACGTTGCCGTTGTCATCCCACATAATCTGCGGAATATCCTTTTTAAGGGCGATATAGATCTCGCGAGCCTTGGCGACAAGTTCGGGTTTGTTTTTAAGGAGCGGAAATACTGCCGCTTTAACAGGCGCAACTGCAGGTTTGAACTTGAGGTAGGTGCGCACTTCCCCGTTTTGTTCATCTTCGGCGTAGGCAGAGGCAAGGACCGCCAAAAATGTACGGTCGACACCAAACGATGGCTCGATGACATGCGGAACAAATTTTTCGTTAGTTTCCGGATCCTGGTATTTCAGTTCAGTACCAGAACCGACTTCATGCGCCTTGAGGTCAAAGTCAGTGCGATACGCCAAACCGTAAAGTTCCTTCCGACCGAACGGGAAATCAAACTCGAAGTCGATAGTGCGTTTGCTGTAATGCGCTCGGTCGCCGTCGCCCACCTCGAGCTCATGGACATTTTCACTCGGGATACCAACAGCAGCATTAAATGCATGCACCTGGCTGCGCCACATTTCAAAACTGCTTTCCCATTCAGTTGGGCGGACAAAGTATTCGACTTCCATCTGCTCCAGTTCGCGGACACGGAATATGAAGTCGCGCGGAGCGATCTCGTTGCGGAAAGCCTTTCCGATTTGCCCAATACCAAACGGCAGTTTGGGATGGAACGAGTCGACAACATTCTTAAAGTTTACAAAAATACCGCCAGCAGTTTCCGGCCGCAAATATGAAATAGAACCTTCCATTGCTCCAATCTGTGTTTGGAACATCATATTAAATTGACGTGCTTCTCCGAGCTTGCCGCCACACTCAGGACATTTCGCTTTGTCTTCGAGATGATCTTCGCGAAAACGTTTTTTACACTTTTCGCACTCAACTAGCGGATCGGAAAAGCCAGACACGTGACCGCTTGCCTCCCATACACGCGAGTTCATCAAAATAGCCGCGTCCAGGCCGTACATGTCGTCGCGACCCTGCACAAACATCTTCCACCAAATATTTTTGATATTGTTTTTAAGCTCCACACCCAACGGCCCATAGTCCCAAGTGCCAGCGAGACCGCCGTAGATTTCGGAACCCTGGTATACAAAACCGCGGCGCTTAGAGAGGGATATTATTTTCTCCATGAGGCTGCTCTTTTCTTTAGGGTCCTCGGTCATAAGGCCTACTATACAGGCTATCGAAACTTTATGGAACTCATAATGAGGTCAAAGACGGTCTTGTAAGCGTGGCTTTCAGACCCAATGGGCCAGTCGATTTCTATTTCGTAGTCGCGGTCTTTGTAGCGGAAATAGGAGATTTCGGTGTTTATCTCTTCTGGAAAATACGCATATGTGTTGTCCACGAGCTGTATGGTGTATATGTCTACGCCCTCCAGCGTAGAGGTTGTTTTTGTGGCATCTGGGTCCACTGCTTTGGCGCTTACAAACATGTCGCGGGCTTGTGCCTCAATAGATGTAGAACCCATCGGGCTTGCCCACACGTCCATCTCCTCGGCCATACCATCCAGTGCCCCTTCGTACGGAGATCGGATATACAGCGCCTGGGTCCCGTCGGTTTTGCTGGTACTAGTTGCGACACTCCAGTCTGATGGGTATGCAAGCGAGATGTTTCCAAGTTCTACTTTGTTAGTGAGCCCAGCGCTGCCTTGCTGCGCAGTTACCTCTGGCGTATAGGTATGTACACCGGTTAAATGTTTAAGGAAGCTGGTGATAAAGTCACCGCTCAGTATCTGGGTAATAGTACCGCCTGAATCGCTCTCGACACTTGTAACAAAGCCGATAAAGCAACCCGTTTCAGATTCGACTGTTACTCCCCCGGACGAGCCAGGTGCCGCGACGGCAGAGCCTTTAATAAATTCGCCATGCTCGCCAGTAAAGCCGGACACGACGCCGTCGGTAAAGGTCAGTGAATCGTCGCCCACACCTGGATAACCAAGCACATACATGTGCGAACCGATTTCAAGCGGAGTGCCTTTGTATGGCAGGCAGGCGCGCACCATGGGCTGATAGCCATCTACCTGTACTGGTGGAAATGGGTACGCCCGACCCCGCTCATCGGCCAAAGGACCATCGAGCTGGAGCTGCGCATAGTCGATCCCTTGTATGGTTTCGCCATCAACGACCGATTGCTGCTGGTCGTACAAAACTACTGACCCAGGTCCGGCATAGTACGCAGATTGATAAAATCCGCCCGTGTCTGGTACGGGAAAATATACATTGCAGCCATAAAACTTTCCGTCCGCGGCGCGCAGCACATGCGCGTTGGTATCAACATAGGCGCCTTCTGAGTCGGTATTATAAATACCCGAACCTGACTGCACCTCGTCGCCATTGGCATCCATACAGCGCAGCTGCACCACTGCAGGCAACACGCGGTGGCGCACCATATCAAGCACTTGGGCCTGGCTCAGCGGAGCCGTAGCAATGTAGCCCAGTATCAGAAATATAATAAACGGCAAAAACCCGAGCGCTGCTAGCACTGCATTAAATGCATTAGGAGATTCGCGGCGAAAGCTTTGCACTGACATCTATTCAGTATAGACGATGATTCTATTTTGCCGCAGTAACGATCCCCATCGATGGCATATAGCCTGTATCAGTATTGATCTGTGTTGTTGGAGCTTCTGCATTTGACTGTACAGATGCATTGGCAGCATCGTCGCGTCCAGTGAGTATCGTCTTGCCAGTCAGTGACACCGGCTGACCCACTTGCGACAAGCTTGGAGTGAGCTCAACTTGGAAGTTCCCTGCAACAGCCTCACTCGAGTAGCCGGTACCTGCCGCAACAGATCCTATGGACCACGAAACAGTGCGGGTTGGAGCATCGTAGATAATATTGCTGCCTGCAGCCGATGAGACAAATCGTACATATGACGGCAGCACTGCGCGCACTACGGTGCCACTTACGACACTAGAAGAGTTTTTCACGCCCCATTGGACGGTATATGTGGTCTTTTGGCCGACCACTGGCGGTACAGGACCGGTATTGGTAAACGGACCGCTAAAGTACAGCGCACGTGAAGATAGGGTCAAAAGCGATGCCACCGTTGCCTGGGCCGTTGCAGCGGACGCTACAGTGTCCGGCACGCCCGACTGCCCTTCGCGGATACCGGTGAGGGCAAGATTGAGAGAAATGTTCGGTTTGGTCCCGATGTTTTTCTGGAGATCGAGAGTTCCAAAACTAAACTGCAATGTACCCTGAGCACCCGCAGCAACATTCTTGAGCTCTGCGTTAGTTTGCGAGTCCCATGTAATGGATGAATCGGACGACTGATAGAATCCGCCAAGAGCATTGATCGAGTCAGGAGAAATGATTGCACCGTTGAGCGAGAGTTTGAAGCTTGCATTTGAAACAGAGGTGGGCAGATTGTTTTTCCAAGTGATTACACCAGAGACACTGCTGCCCGGAGGCACTGCGACTGTTTTGCCCGACGTGCCATTGAGAGCAATGGTGGCTGAAATAAATGGCCTGCGTACCGTCAATGTTGCTGGAACTGTCAGTATCGGTGTTGTTATAGTCACGTCGCTATCACTCGCGTCAGTTCCTGCCACAAAGCGGAATACGCGTTCATCGCCGTCTTGTCCGTCAATCGAACCTGAAATATGGATGGTTTTGATATCGCCCGGCTCAAGCACGCCGAGACGCCACAGGTTGCCTCCGGACACAGCCGACGGAGAAGATGTCGAAAGAATAAAGCCGTACGGATACTGCGCCTGCAAGACCACGTTGCCCACCGGCAATTGGCCATTGGCCTGCACCGTCACGTCCATGCCAAATGCCTGACCGGCTATAGCCTCAGTCGGAGAATGTATGGACACCGACACTGGCGAGGAGCCTATCACGAACGATGCAGTACCCGATTTTTGGAAAAACGAATTTGATCCGTTGACGGAATATTCGAGTGTGACTTTGATGGTATTTTCTGTTCCCTGTTGGCCAAAAAACATCGCAGATGTGGTGCGCTTGATCTGCTGCCCTGCCGCAATAGTACCGACTGCTTGTCGATCATGAGTCAGCGCTGTGCCCACCGTCTCGACACTACGTGTACCATCCGGATAGTCGATGATGAGGTCGGCCAGCGTTAGGTCACCAATATTGTGATTGGAAATAATTATCTGGAACGTGCTCGGTTTGCCAGCATCCACCAAGGACGGCACCACCACTTGTAGATCTATATTCTGCGGAGAGATAGAATTGCCCCCGCCAAAAAAGAAGTACGCAGCAGCCCCTGCAGCGATTATAAAAAACGATATTGATACGAAGAAAAATTTTGCCGCCCAGGATACGCGGCGTTTTGGCTCGACCATCAGACTTGCGATAGGTGCCACCACAGGAGCAGCTTCCGCGGGAACTTCGGACTGCTCTTCTTGCCACACATGAGGAGCGTCTGCTGTTGAAGCAGAAAGCGGTGACCGCATATCGTTGCCGACAGACGTGGTTTGGTTGCGAGAATACAGCTTGGACTTGAGCGCGTCTACCGCGTCCTTTTCTTCGCGTTGCATAAGTACAGTATAGCGCACTGGCTTAGAGCCCGCTTACTTCGAGCGCCGTATTGATGGCCTTGGCCAAAGCTGGCTTCATAGAACCCGCCTGCAAGTTGAGGTCACGTCCATATGATGAAGTGCCCACAAACTGCTCGAGCGCCCGTGACTGAGGCAAATATCCGAGCAGTGACACTATGCGCAGCACGGTTATATATTCGACCCCGACAGCTTCGTCGTCGGGCACAGATGCAAGCGCAGCAAATCCGCTTTCTACCACATCGAACAATGCAGGGACCGGTTCCTGGCCTTGGATCAGCCGTATCAGCAGGCGCGAGATACGCCCAGCTGCCGTGCGCCGTTCGGGGAGCGCTGCACTAAACGCACGCTCAGCCGCTTCTGCCCCGGTCAGTCGCCACTCGTGTCGCCCACGTATCAAAGAAAACCGCCCCATGGTCAGAGGCTCGAGCACATAGCGGAGCTTGGATTTTTCTGCACGAGAAGAGCGGGCCGATGCGCGCACGAGCCCGAGGTCGGCTGTCACGATACTCACCAACGTGTTTGCCTCCCCCACCCCGCGTTTGCCGAGCACCAAGCCTTTGGTCACTACGACGTCATACATATTACACAGTAAGCGTGAGCGTTATCGGAAATACAAAATCTTTTGCAGTCTCACCACCATCTTCTACATTCACCGAGCTGAGGCCTGTTTCTTCCATCAGGGCATGTTTGTTGCGCTCGACAAAAGCACTTCCGTCTTTGTCAGTAGCAACGCTCAGTGTGGGTCGGTCGGAAATAGTCAGCCCTTCTTTTTTGCGCAGGTCTTGCACCATACGTACAAGATCGCGCAGAGTACCCTCTTCTTTGAGCTCTGGCGTGAGTACCGTATCGAGCTCGGCTTCATCAGCAAGGTTAGCATCGAGCACTACCTGCTTAACGTTTGCCTCGTCAGCGATAAGCGCATGGAGCGACTCGTCTGAAGGGAGCGCTTTGGCAGTAAGGGTGGCTAGTGGCTGGCGGATCTTCACTCCTGCTTTTTCGCGCAACTGCAAAGCGCGCGACGACAACTCGCGCACCAATACCATATCAGACACCAAGGTCTCATCTATGAGGTCTGCCATCGGCCACTGCGCCAAGTGTACGCTCTCTGGCATATCATCAGTCCTCAAACGACGGTACAAGTCATCGGCGTAAAACGGCATCGTAGGCGCCATCGTGTGCGCAAGTGTAATGAGCACGTAGCGCAAAGTGACCAGTGCGTTTACTTTGTCACTGCCGTCTGTTTTAAATCGGTCTCTCGAGCGACGCAGGTACCAGTTGGAAAGATCATCAACAAACGCGAGCAAGGGGCGCGTAGCATTATCGAGCTGATAGGTATCAAAACCCTCTGTAGTGCCGCGCACCACCTGGGCCAAGCGGGATATGATCCAGCGATCAAGCACGTGGAGTGCTGCGGGCTGCGAAGCAAAGGCCTTGAAACCTATAGCGCTGTCCCGGCCCACTTCCTGCACTGCCGGCGCATACAAGTCATAAAAGCTGCGCACGTTATCAAGCCGCATCAGCAATTTTTTCGATACTTCGTCGACACCACGCTCACTAAAGCGCAAGTCTTCTCCGCGGATCACAGACGACGATAGCAGATAATAGCGCAGCGCATCGGCTCCGTATTTTTCCACCACTTCCATCGGGTCAGGGTAGTTTTTCAAACGTTTGCTCATTTTTTGACCATCAGAAGCCAAGATAAGGCCGTTGACGATGACATGCTTGTACGGAGCTTTTCCAAACAGCGCAGTACCCAGCACAATCAACGAGTAAAACCATCCGCGGGTCTGGTCGAGACCTTCTGCGATAAAATCTGCCGGATACCCTTTCGCACCAAGACCAAAAAACCGCTTGGGATCGAACGTGTTTTTTTCGAACGGATAGTGATTGCTCGCAAACGGCATCGAACCAGACTCAAACCAGCAGTCAAACACATCAGGAATGCGTTCCCAGCGGCCATTGAGATGGTCCCCTAGTGGCACTTCATCTATATACGGGCGATGGAGGTCGAGCTCGAAGTTTTGATTGTGCGGATATGGAACAAAAGAAATTTCTTGCACGCTTGCAAGCTGTGGCAAATGTGTTTTCACATAGACGTCCGACTTTTGGTGCGCAGCAATATTATGAAGCATCCAGATCGGATATCCATGCGACACAATCAGAATGTTTTTGTTGCTGTAACGGCGCTCCACATCAAACAAAAATTCACCCACGCGTTGACGCACTTCTTGGACATCATGGCTTCCCCCTTCTCGCAGGCGCTCGTCAACCATAACAGCTGCGCCTGGCACACCGAGTTCTCGCTGGACAATGGCCGCGGTCTCCTGAGTGCGAACAAATGGCGACACAACGATCATGTCGATGTGTTCTTTCTTGAGATTCTGTGCAGTCAACAGAATAGCCTTTTTACCACCTTCAGTAATATGATTCTCTGGATCGCCCATAAGATCATCGAGCTTGTTCACGTTACTCAGTGCCTCACCATGGCGCATGGCAAAGTACCGATTGCCGGAGCGGCGCACGAGACCCAGCATGTCGTCCACCGAACCCGCAACGCGGACTTCTTTTGTTTTGCTGTGGCGCCATACCGGCAGCGGCGCGCCCCAATAGCGGCTGCGGGATATTGCCCAATCCGGAGCGCTCTCGAGCCCTTTCATAAACCGCCCAGTACCTATGTGGTCGGGTACCCACGAGACCTTGCTGTTTTGCTTCAACAAGTTTTGTTTGACGCTTTGGACATTCACAAACCAAGAATTTGCAGCCCAGTTGAGAAGTGGAGTGTCGCAGCGCCAGCAATGCGGGTACGAGTGCTTTATTTTTTCCTGCTTGAACAGCAGTTTATGTTCGTCGAGCCATGCCACGATTTTTACGTCAGTTTCCATGTGGCGGCCTTTTGGCTTGACCGGGAGCCCTGCAAAGTCTGTGACTGTCGCAATAAATTTACCCTCTTCAGTCACATGGTGGATGACCGGGACCTTTTCTTTTTGTGCCAACTCGAGGTCTTCGGCACCAAACGCAGGTGCCAAGTGCACAATACCGGTGCCCGAATCGGTCGTGACATAGTCGGCAGCATAGACCTTCCATGCATGGGTTTTGTGTTTGTGAACTTCGTTTTTAAAATAGTTAAACGGAGGCGTGTACTTTTTACCAACAAGGGCTTTGCCAAGCATCTCGCCAACCACAGTAGGCGCTTCGCCAAAGACCGCCTCAGCGCGCTCTTTTGCGACTATGAAAAATTCGCCGTCTTTTTCTACTTTTATATAGGTCGCCTTGCTGTTCACCGCAGCGGCAGTGTTGCCCGGCAGCGTCCAGGGTGTTGTGGTCCAAATAAGGAGCGAGGTGTTCGGCTCGTCAACGAGCAAGAGCTTTACCGTGACCGCAATGTCATCAATGTCTTGGTATCCTTGGGCCACCTCAAAGTTTGAAAGTGTCGTGCCGCAGCGCGGACACAGCTGCATGGCCTTGTACCCTTCATAAATTAGTTTGCGGTCATACAAGTTCTTGAAAGCCCACCACACGCTTTCTGTGTAGGTCGTGTCCATGGTCTTGTAGTCATGTTCCATGTCAGCCCAGCGGCCCAGGCGCGGGATGATTCGCTTCCAATCGGACACGTCCTTCATGATCGAGGTACGTGCCATCGCATTAAACTTTTCTATCCCGTATTGTTCAATATCGCGCTTGCTCTTAAATCCGAGCTCTTTCTCTACAAGGTTTTCAACCGGCAAGCCGTGACAATCCCAACCCCAGCGACGCTGCACTCGGTAGCCTTGCATGGTGCGATACCGCGGAATGGCGTCCTTGATAGTCGAAGCCAGTATGTGACCATAGTGCGGCAAGCCGTTGGCAAACGGCGGACCATCATAAAATACAAACTCGCCTTTGGGCGCGTCTTTGCGGAGCGTCTGGTCAAAAATCTCGCTCTCATTCCAAAAGTCCAAAATGGCTTCTTCGCGTTCTGCAAAAGGGCCTTTGGGGGTGTAGGGTGGGCGCTCGAGCTCTTCCCCGCCCTGTTTAGGATCGTCAGGCATATGAAAAGACTATACCAGGTAAGACTATAAATAAAAAACGGCCCTATTTTCTTATATCAAATCTTTAAGAATCCGATCAGCCATTTCTTGGGTTGTCAGCTCGCCGGAATTCAATACCGCAGTGTTTGAGTAATCTACCCCTTCATGTGTCCTATTAAGTGTGTCGAGAACTTCTTGAGGAATTGCCGGCTTACCCAAAGCCTCCATCCTTTCCGCCGCACGTTTGTCAGCAAGATCCCGAGAGATTTCCAAGCGATAGACAAAAAACTCTGCGCTATTTACCGCCGCAATTTCTTTAAGTGCATTTAATTCATTCAAATCTATCCCCTGCTCGACAATGACACTAATATGATTTTGTAAATATTCTGCAGCCATCGCGTTAATAACTTTTTTACTTACATCTTGATGTGAGGCGACTTCTCTGAATTCTGAAATAAATCGTTTGATGTGGTCGACACCAATATGCGCTGTGTTCGAAAGCTCAGTATGCAGTAAATCCGCAAGAGTTGTCTTGCCGGCACCAGGAGCGCCATAAATAACAATAAGGGAAAGTTTTGCAGGTTTCATCATGTGTTTACATTTCCTCCGGAGTTGGGATGCCCAGCACCTTCAAGCCCTGCGCGAGCGTATTCTCTATCGCTTTGAGTACGGCAATCGAGCGGGTCGTTATGGCGCCGTCTACAATGAGCCGCTCTTGGGCATACCAACTGTTGAAAGCGCTCGCGAGCTCGGTTAAATAGGTGGTGACGTAGTGCGGCTCGAGCTCTGTTGCCGCATATTCAACCACTTCAGGAAAATGCACGATGAGCCTTTCAACCGGCATGGCACCGGCCGGTTGAGGATCAACCACTTGCGCCTCGGCCGCTTTGCGCAACAGCGAGCGCGTGCGCACCAATGCATACTGCAAGTACGGCCCCGAGTCGCCGTCGAGAGACAGCGACTTTTCAGGGTCAAAGACGATATCTTTGCTACTTGCCGATTTAAGTACGGTATATTTGATGGCCCCCACTGCAACGTCTTCCCTGCCGCGCGCAGCTTCAGTCAGGTCGGCAAGCAAGGACTCGCCAGTAACCACATTACCAGTTCTCGACGACATCTTTCCGTCAGCAAAGCGCATCATGCCGTGGCTTACATGCTGGGTTCTCTCGGCGATAGCTTGTACCTCATCAATATGTTTTGCGGCAGCCAAGACCACTTTAAAATATTCTGTCTGCTCGCTCGCAGTGACAGTAACCGATACATCAAATTCCCCTTTCTCGGCCTTAAGCGCCAATAGCCCGAGGTCTTTAGCTTCATAGGTTGGCAGGCCTGCGGCATTAATAAACACACGAGTGTGCAGTCCATCCTGCTCGCCACGGTATATGACGGCTCCGTCGCTAGCCTCAAACACTTGCCCTATATTATTTTGCACCAGCCCTAAACCTTTCTTCCATGTTTGGCTTTCAAAAAAGTATTCATCAAACTTAGTGCCAAGTTTTTTGTATATCTCTTCAAAATGCGCCAGTGACGATTCGCGCCCCTCATCATACAGAGCATTAATAGCGTCGTCTGTGCGGTCATACACTTTTACATTGATTTCCTGTATCTCTTTTTTTGCCACCTCATCAGTTTCGTAGGCAGTATTTCCTGCAACATATGCGGCACCCCAATCGGCCCCAGCAACTTTTTTATTCTTTACTGCCCAAATTGTTTTAGCGACATGCAGCCCAACATCCCCTTGGTAGTTGGCGCGCTTTACATCCGCCCCACCAGCTTCAAACAGTCGCGCGATACTTTCGCCAATTGCATTGCTCATCAAGTGCCCTATATGGAACTCTTTAAACGGATTAGGGTCGGTATATTCGACCATGATCTTCTGACCTTGGCGCGCGTTATTGCTCCCCCACGAGGTTTCGTGAGCTTCGTGCACAATATCTTTAACCGCATTGCCCGCGAGCGTAAAGTTGATGAAGCCAGGACCCGCTATGTCGATTGTCTTAACACCCTGGACAGTCAACTTGTCGGCAATTTCTTGTGCGACATCTTTCGGGTTCTTCTTGAGAAGTTTAGCAACAACAAGCGCCGCATTGGTGGAATAATCGCCATGCAACATGTCAGCAGGCCTCTCCACCGCAAAAGGCACGTTCGCAGCGCCAAGGTCAGCAAGAGTCTGCGCCACGGCCTGTTCTATCTTTTCTCTCACAGAGGTCATTGCCATACACTACCAGTTATAGGGTGGTTGTCGACAGGTTTGCAGGCAAGGCCGACTCGATGACCGTAAAACTCATGCGGCCGATAAGCGCGCCGTTTTGGGTCTCGACATCGCAGCGCCACTGCCCTGCCGGAAGATTAGCCTTGATGCTATAGCCGCGGTACCCGCCGTCGCGACCTCCCAAAATGCCGAACGAGACCGTTTCTTTAGTGATCCATTCTTTAGTGCGCGTGTCATACCATTGCCACTTGTGCGAAATCGGGGCAGTAAGCTTACCCGGGGCAAACACCGCGCTAAAGCAATACGCGGATTGTCCCGGTTTGATGGTAAAGGTCGCTGCAGTGTCGCGCCAAAACACAAACCAAGCCGGGGCTTCGTAGGTAGCCGCATAGTTGCCCGACGGTTCGCGCATAATGCTGTGATACACGCCGATCCCTTTGAGCGACAGCGGTACGGGCGGGATAATATCCAAAAAGTAGAGCGCATTAAATACAAGAAATATGCCAGCAACAATACCGCCCACTTCGATAAAATGCTTCCTCTCGCGCACTCCACGCAAGACAGTTGTGCGTATCACTATCAAAAATACGGCAATGATAGCGAGACTGATGAGGCCGCTATAAATGAATACGGCCGTACCTATAGAATGAAAGATGAATGTCGGCGCCGCAATGATGACATACGTCAACAGGAGCAAGTAGTACACGCCGACATTAAAGTTGAGTCTGACATACCGATTGCGGAAAAATTCGTTGCCGAGCACAATCCCCAACAGCAACACTACAAACAATGCGCTACCTGCGAGCGTTCCGCTTTTGCCGTATAAAATGAGCAGGTTGTTGGCCAGGCCTCCAAAACAGAACTGCAGTAAAAACAAAAGTGCCAGAGGCTCGGTCGGATTTTCGGCATCCATCTGTTGACGCGTCTTGTGATTCAGGAGGATGATTATTGTTGCAGCAATGCACAGGTAGGTGAGCAGCAGTATATTGTCGGCAATGCTGTCAGGGCGTTTAGCGAGCCAAAGGTCAAAGGTAAAGCCAGCCGCTGCGGCACAGAAGTTAAAGTAGTGCTCGAAGCGCAGCCAAAACGCAACCACTCTTTTTTTTATAGTCAGCCACATATTACACAAATGTGTCCGGGATCGGGTGTTTGGCAGCCATGTCTTTTATTTCCTGATGGATTGCAGAAAGCTTTGTTTGGTCGGCGCGGTTTGCCAGTGCGTCGAGCATCAGCTCCGCCACACGCGCACAGTCCCCTTCCATAAAGCCGCGGGTTGTGATGGCTGGAGTACCAAAGCGGATACCAGATGGGTCCATCGGGCTGCGAGTATCGTCGGCAATGACATTTTTGTTCAGAGTAATACCGACAGTATCCAAAACCGCTTCGGCCTCTTTACCAGGAATACCAAGGCTCCCGAACACATCTGCCAAAATTAAATGGTTTGAGGTACCGCCGCCAAGCATGCGCACATTATGAGCACGAAAGACCTCTTCCATTGCTTTAGCGTTTTTGAGAATCTGCGCTGCGTATGTTGTAAATGATGGCTGCAGTGCTTCGCCAAACGCGACTGCTTTGGCTGCAATGGTCTGCATCAACGGCCCACCCTGTAGCCCTGGGAATACTGCCTTGTCTACCGCTTTGGCGATATCGGCGCTTTCGCGGACAACAATCAGACCGCCGCGAGGTCCGCGCAATGTCTTATGTGTTGTCGAGGTCATGACATCAAACCCCGCATCAAAAGGATTCTTCGCAGCCTTGCCTGCAATAAGCCCGGCGATGTGTGCAACATCCGCAACAGCATAGGCACCAACTTCAC
>JAQBQX010000009.1 GCA_028286785.1 Candidatus Adlerbacteria bacterium | reverse complement strand
AGCGTCTGGCATATCCCAGACGTAAGTGTTCCCTTAAAAAAAAGCCGCCCATTACTAATGGGGCGGCTTTGTAAATAGGAATCCGAGAAGTGCGATTTCGAAAAATGATCCAACTGTCCATATAGTGATGCCGTGCAGAGTGCTAGCGCTCTTCCATACATGAGGAATGTACGGCACTAGGTTCAGCATGCTGCATATAAACTCAATACAGCCCAAGGCGGCCATGCACACAGATATGGCCAAAGACAGTAAAGATACGATACCTGTTATGGTGTAGCGATTGTTCTTACGTGGCGAGGTATGCAAAGTCACAAGACTCTCCTGTATAAGTAAGAATTGGAATCGAGAGGAACTGCTAAGCAGAGCTAAAGATGCCATGAAAAGCTTTTTTAGTCAAAAAAACCGCTGAATGTTACTTCAACGGTTTGGGACTGCGTTCACTTCGGCGGAGGAACGATAGACGTGCTTCTGTTGAGATGCTCGTCCCAGACTAGGATGTAGTAGACTGCGCCTTCTATTTCGCAATCGAGGATCGGATCGCGTCCGAGAAACGAGACAGCAAAGGTCGTATTCGGAAAGAATGCCTGAACATTTTTGATAAGCGTAACCGCTTCTTCCGGCGGGGACGCTTGCTGAAAGTCGCGAGAATACCGGTATGTTTTGCCGTGAAGAAACAAATAGTTTCTTTTCCAGCTTGGGATGTCATTGAGCAAAGCGATACCCACTATGCACCCGTAGAGACCGCATACCCAGAGGACGCCGGACGCTCCAAAGAGCGAGAGCATCAAGCACGACATAATGAGTCCGATGACCCAGGCGCGGCGAAACACAGCGCTGGTGACCGTCTGCCAGGCATAGATGCCTATGTGTCGTATGCGCTGCGAACTTTTGTAACGTTTTACAGCCTGGGCCGACCATAGCTGTGCACCGCAAGCCCGTAGGCAATCTGCAACGCTTGCCTGGTTAGAGACAAGGGCTTTGTGTAAAAGAACTGTGGTCATCTAGTCCTCCTGGATAGATACCCCTCCGAGGTTTCGGAGTTACTTTTAACATACAATAAAACCATTGTTTAGCAAGGTATTTTACCCACATATGACCTTTCAATTTAGGTGTATTTTTGGTATACTAATAGGGTAATAATCTGCTAATTTCCCATCCTTGTGGCTAGCGAAAAAATAAAAAAAGAAGACAAAAAGAGCCAGTACAGCGCCGCTGACATTACCGTCCTCGAGGGTCTCGAGGCGGTGCGTCGCCGTCCGGGTATGTACATCGGGACCACGGGTCCTGATGGCTTGCACCACTTGGTGTGGGAAATTTTCGACAACTCCCGCGATGAAGCGATGGGTGGCTTTGCTAACGACATCGAGGTCGCGCTTTTGCCAGGCAACATTGTGCGCGTAGCCGACAACGGCCGCGGTGTCCCAGTTGACATCCATCCTAAAACAAAAGTTTCGGCACTCGACACTATCATGACGACGCTCCACGCCGGCGGCAAATTCGGCGGCGAGGGTTACAAAGTGTCCGGCGGTCTGCACGGTGTGGGCGCATCGGTTGTTAACGCGCTTTCAACATTCTGCCGCGTCGAGGTGCACCGCGACGGCGGCGCATATTTCCAGGACTATGCTTTGGGCAAGAAAAAGGCCGCGGTCAAACAGGTAGGTAAGTCAAAAATACACGGCACAGTGACCTCTTTTACCCCGGACGGCTCTATCTTTACCACCACGACCGATTTCGAGTTCGATAAGATCGTCAACCATTTGCGCGAGCAGGCATATTTGGTTAAGAGCTTGCGCATCACAGTCATCGACGCGCGGGAAGGCGGTGTTGAATTGCCTAAACCGGGCGAGGTGCACTACATGCGCGACATGCTCAAGAACTGCCCATCGCAGACATTCTACTTTGAGGGCGGTTTACGCTCGCTCATTTCGTTTTACAACCGATACCAAAAACCGGTCCACAAAAATATCTTTTACATCGAGCGCGAACAAGACAACGTCGCAGTTGAAATTGCCCTGCAGTACACCGACGATATTTCAAGCCGCGTATTCCCGTTCGCAAACAACATTTACACCGCAGAAGGCGGCACGCATATCACCGGCTTTAAGACAGCACTCACTCGTACGCTCAACACCTATGCGCGCAGCGGCCAGGGCGGATTAAAGGAAAGTGACGAAAACTTTACCGGCGACGATGTGCTCGAGGGTCTGACAGCCGTCGTTTCGGTCAAACTGTCCGAGATCCAGTTCGAGGGACAAACCAAGGGCAAGCTCGGCTCTGTCGAGGCACGTGGCGCGGTAGAAAACGTGATGTCGCAAGGCTTTGCGATGTTCATGGAGGAAAACCCCGATGACGCCAAGGCTATCATCTACAAGGCGGTGTTGGCTCTTAAGGCGCGTAAGGCTGCAAAGGCTGCCAAGGACTCGATACTCCGCAAAGGCGCGCTCGAAGGCATGACTCTCCCAGGTAAACTGGCCGACTGCCAAAGCAAAGACGCATCCGAGTCGGAACTCATCGTTGTGGAAGGAGACTCCGCAGGTGGCTCGGCCAAGCAGGGTCGCGACCGCCGCATCCAGGCGGTGCTGCCGCTTCGCGGCAAGATCCTCAACGTCGAGCGCGCACGTCTCGACAAGATGCTCGCGTCAGAGCAGATCAAGAACATGGTGGTTGCGCTCGGCACTGCCATTGGCGAGACATTCGATATTACAAAACTCCGCTACCACAAGATCATCATCGCAACCGACGCCGACGTCGACGGTGCGCACATCCGTACGCTTTTGCTGACGCTCTTGTTCCGCCACTTTAAACCAGTTATCGAAGGCGGCTATATCTATATTGCACAACCGCCTTTGTACAAGATCCAGCGCGGCCGCGAAATCATGTACGCATACAGCGACGAAGAAAAGACAAAGCTCTTGGGCGCCGACGCAGCCAATGCTGTCGACTCAGAAGAAGGCGAGTCTGATGACGGTGTCGTCGTCGAAGAATCTGCAGAAACAGAAGTAAAGACCCGCAGCGCCAAAGTCCGCATCCAGCGCTACAAAGGTCTCGGCGAAATGAACCCGGAAGAACTGTGGGAGACAACCATGGACCCAGCTCGCCGTGTGCTCAAGCAGGTCACAATTGACGACGCGGTGGACGCCGACCATGTGTTTGATATCTTGATGGGCGAGGACGTCTCGAGCCGCAAGTCATTCATCCAGTCAAATGCTAAGTTAGCTAACTTAGACATTTAAGTTAACAGGCATAAAAAAAGAGCCTCCACATCGGAGGCTCTTTTTTATTTCTTGTGTTTAGTAACCTGCTGGGACCGAGACCGAGGCGGTGTTGTTTGCCTCTGATGTTTCCCACACCATGTTGCTTGGATCTACTGTGATGACTACCTGGTCGTAACCAGCCTGTGCTGTGTTGTTGGTGCCAGTGTAATTGTAGCCAGATGTATAGCTGTAGCAGTTTTGGTATGTGTATGGGTACGTACCTGTCGTGCAGCCTGGGTTTTGGTACTGGCCATTGTATTGGTTGTACTGAGCCTGAGTGCTGCTGTGCGAGAAGGTGAGCGTGTACACAATGCGGTCACCTGGGTACAAAGCCTGCTGCGGATTGCTTACGTACTGGTATGCGTAACCGACAGGAAGTGTTGCGACAAAGTTCCATCCTGAAACTGCAGTTTTGTCGCCAGAGTTAGAAATCTGGAACTGTACCTGGTCGAGGCCATTACCAACCGGTGTCAGCGAAAGGATCTGGATAGCGAGGTCAGGGTTACCGTTCGGGTTAGAAACGCGGCGGTTGGTGGTAACTACGGTAGTCGAGGGCTTGCTTGAAGTTGTTGCAGGCTTTGCGGTTGTAGTCGCTGGCTTGATTGTCGTAGTTGTAGCGTTGCGTGTTGGGAGTACCGTAATAGTCGATGTGCCGATCGAGGTAACTGCGCCTGTTGCCAAGTTGATTGAGGCAACCGCAAACGATGCCGCGATCTGAGAAGTCGTAGTCGCAGTTGCTGTCAGCTGCAAATTGGCTGTAGCGTTGGTATAGTTAAAGGGGGTTGCGCAAGGCACCGCTTTGAACTCACCAGTTGGTGTAGGTGCTTTGACAGAAAGTCCCGGTGCGCAGGCGTAGGATACTGCGTATGTATAGTTGGTCGAAGTTCCGTTCTGGTGCTTCCATGCAATTGCAAACGGTTCACCCGAGTTAGTGGTCTGGGGCAGGGTAACAGTTGTTGTTTCTTTAACAACCGCAGGCTTGCGGCTAAAGATAGAACTGATAGCACCACCGGTGTTGCTCAAAAACCCTGGCAAGTTGAACGCGATTTGTATAATACCCCACGCGCCTAGGATCAACACGGCAATAAGCCCGATGACCGCAATTGCGCGAAGGAAGGAATCCTTAAAACTGTTATTCGTCATGATGGCGGCACAATATCATAGGGCTAAAACCTTGTCAAGTGCTCAAAATCGTGGTATATATTTTATATGCAGACAGAACGCCGCGGCGTACTCAATGAAATAAAGGGCCATACGACCGGCTTTGCGCTGGCGTTTTTCCTTATGTTTGTGCTCACATTCGTCTTTTTGGCAGCGACAGATTCGCTCCCTAATAACCTCAATGACAGTTCCCTCGACACAGCTGTAGTCACTAATACCGAGCCAGATCAAGCCTCGCCAATAACCCAAAACGGCAAGGGCGAATTGCCAGTGCGCGTAGTCTCAAAAAAGATCGGCCTGGACAGCACCATTTCTAACCCTAACTCGACCGATGTGGGTGTGCTCGACAACGCGCTCCTCAAGGGTGGCGTGCGCTACCCGGCCTCTGCGCCCTTGGGTGTCGATGGTACGGTACTGCTGTTTGGTCACTCGTCATATTTGCCCATAGTTAAAAACCAAAATTACAAGGCGTTCGACGGTATCCAAAATCTCAAAGAAGGGGACACAATCAGCGTATATTCAGGCACTACCGAGTACCGTTACAGCGTAAAGGGTGTGCGTTTGGCCACCACCGACGACATTGTCGAGCTTACGGCTGTTGGTCAGCATCTCGCTTTAGTTACTTGCGACTCGTTTGGCAGTAAGTCTGACCGCTTTGTTTTGACCGCCGACCTAGAGGGAACATACTCGGTAAACTAAGGGCACACTTATGTCTGGGGTATGCCAGACGAAGGCTTTACAGAGCCACTTTTTGATGATCTAATCGTCGCCCAACTGATGGGCTTGACAAAGCCTGTAAAGGTGATACAATGTATGTAACCTCCTGGATTGGCCAGATGACGAGGTACACCTTCACATAGGAGAAGACAATGAAAAATCGTGTTTCGTTTGCGGCCGCTCTGGTCGTCGGCACCTTGCTTTCGACCGTCTCGTTTGCTCAGCAGCGCGGCCCCTCGGCTGCAGCTGCTCAGGAGATCCAGGACGAAGAAGAGGTGGCGCCGCCCCAGGCACGCCAACGTCAGGCGGCTCCCAATCCGCGCGGCCCCGCTGGAAAGCCGCGTGTAGGTATTCCAAAAGGCGAATGCGCCAAGCAGGGCAAGGGCTTCCACATGGAAGGCCGGAACTGCGTTCGCACCGTTGAATATTCCGGCGGTTCGCCCGAATATGACTTCGAGGCGCCGGGTTGTCCTGATGGACCGGAAACTGTCAAAAAGTTTCCGCTGCCGAACGGTGGTACGCGGACTGTGAAGTTTCGCTGCATGTCGCACTGACATGTCGGGGCGCGAGTTAATCTCTCGCGCCCCTCTCCAAGTTCTTTCGTAATAGACAGGTATTCATCCAGAATGTTCGCATTCTGGAAATATACGTCTCTAGTACGAGACATCCTACCGCATGGAGCGGATGAGGAGAGTTCCACCACAATTGAAAAGGAGAAAATGATGAATCCTATGATTACACAGCTTCCAGGTCCGGAAAGCTTCCCGCCTGGGCCGAGCAGTTGGTCTCGCTTTCGCAACCGCTTTCCGCGTCTGCCAAAGGATTGGCACCAAAAGCAGCGCTACACACTGCCTCTGGTTCTGAGCATCGCATTTTTTGCAGTCGCTGGAATGGCAGTGTATTTCAAGGGTCTGCCAGCCATCGGCGCGAATGCGTCCAATGCTCCGGACCACACGGCCGCGATCAATAGCACTGCAACCGACATTCTCGCGAAACTCGTGAAGAATGTCGACCAGCAGAACGAGAACATTGTGACGATCACAAAGCGCCTCGACGAAGGGGCTGGTGCGTACAATGTACTTGCCGACAAGGTCAAGGGCAATTCGGAAACGCTCGCGAAGATGGGCGACCAGCAGGTCGCTGTCGACAAACGTTTGTCGTCGATTGACGAGAGACTTACGAAGATCGAGGGCGGCGTAAATGTTGCACTACCCCCTGCGCCCAAGACTGTCGCTGAACCGCTCAAGCCCAACCCGGCTCAAGAACAAATGGTACGCACTGCAAAAACGCTGTGCGACACCAATAAGGCCGACGGCTGGTTTTGGGAAGGTAGCAGTTGCATTCGTATCGTCGAGCCCAATGAAAGCAAGCCCGGCGTTTGAAATTTCTCCTTACATCATGTTCTGGCGAGGCGCGTTAGCGCGCCTCGCTGGTACATTTTTCTTTAAACTTGTTCACTATAGTTTGATTGCAAATTCTGAGAGGAGTTTGCAGCCAAACCTTCGTGAAGGAGGTCAACGCATTACTCAATAGGAGGCGACAATGCGGCTCATCACATTAGCATTTTTTCTTCTGCTGCCAGCAATGACAGCAGCACAAACAAAAGCACCGGTGCGAGAAATCGCTCCGGCGCGGGAAAACGACCCTCGCTCACCTGTTGTTCCTCAACTTCCTGTGGTATCTCCACCGGAAGAGAAGGAAAGAACAACAGGTCTGAAAGGTTTGCCCGACGACGTTCACAAAAAGCTTCTTGCTGATTGTGTCGCCGCGCAGCCGGTCAAGGTGACCGAACGCAAACCGGACAAGATAGCGATTCATTTTGTGCAGCGTAAAGCTACTCCGGTGGAGATCTGCTTGTTTGCGCCGACTGCACCCAAGGTGACACGGGTCACAGTTGTCAATGCACAGACAGACGATGTCGTGTACATGTCGGACGATTCGCGCGTAGCGAACATCGAGTGGGTGATGGTTATCCAGACGGACTGCGCCGGCAGATCACTCTGCGCGCATTCTGTGCGCGCGGGCTCGGCAATCCGCTCGGCTCTCAAGACTGCAAAGTCTGAAGGGGAAGGGCGTATTGATCTCTGCTTGCTAGGGAAAGAGTGCGAGTTCTACAAAGGCGAAATTAAGCCTTAAAATCAAGGCCGCAATGGGGTGTATTTCACCACATCGCGGCCTTTCTGCTAGAGCTTGACAAAGGGTAAAAAGGGTGTATAATTAATAGGTTATTATAAGGGAGGATAAATTAAGGGTATGAAAAATTCAATTATTACAAAAGGGTATCTGATCTTTGCAGCGGTAGCCATTATGGCTATGGCGTCTGTTGCGATGCCTCATGCGGTACGCGCTGACGGCGAGGATTACGGTGGTGACTACGGTGGCGGTGACTATTACGGCGCATATTCGTCAAGTGATTCGTATCCAACGTATAGTAATGACAGTTATGGCGCGTACTCGTCAACGGATTCGTATCCAACTACTAGCGATTACTACGGTGCGTATTCATCAACGGATTCATACCCAACATTTGATGATATATATTCGGCATACTCTTCAACCGACTCATATCCAACCTACAACGATTACTATCAGGCATACTCGTCAACTGACTCGTATCCTACATATACAGACTACTACCAAGCGGTCTCTTCAACTGATAGTTACCCAACTTACTCATCCTCAGCTAACACAACCCCTTCATACTCTTCTCCTTCGTACCAAACTCCTTCATACTCGACTCCTCGCTACACTAGCCCAACCTACAACATGCCTGCTGCTCAGCAGCCACGTACTACGGTGCAACAGCCTCAGGTAATCCAGCAACAGCAGCCACAGTGCCCATCTGGTTACAACGGCTCATACCCTAACTGTGTACGCCCAACCTGCCCAGCAAACACATACGGTACGTACCCAAATTGTTACATCAACGTAGCTCCGCAGCCACAACCACAGCCAACACCAGTTTGCCCAGTCGGCACTACAGGTAATTATCCAAACTGTGTACGCCCAACCTGTCCAGCCAATACGTACGGCACATATCCAAACTGCTACACTGTTGCTCCTACACCGGCTCCGACCGCAACACAGGTTGTATACCCATCAATCAACAATGTTAACAACAACGTTGTCACCATCACACAGCCAAATCAGCCAACATATCCTGCTCAGCCAATATACCCAGTAACCCAGACCCCATACGTGAGCCTTTCGCAGGTTCCATACACCGGTCTTGAACTTGGTCCTATCGGCACTTTCCTTTACTGGTTGTTCCTCATCGGATGGTGCTTTATCGCAGCGTACATGATCGCGGTCAAGAAGGTCCAAAACCGCATCGCATACAATGTCCGCACGTTCCTCTTTGGAACGCCTGCAGTAGCAGGGAGCGTCCACCAGGTAATGCACACAGTTCATACTGAGCCTGCGCATACCAATAATCACCATGCTCCAGCACACACGGTAACTACCCACACAACCCACACCGTGCACGCTGCTCATGCAGAGCCTGCAACAGACGAGTTTATCTTGTCGCAGATCAACCGCGCACGTAAATAAACATTGCGTAGCGATACAAAAAACCTCTCTTAATCGGGAGGTTTTTTGTATATGTAGGGGCAGGGGAGGCGCTTGACAAACACCCTCTTTGGGTGTATAATGTATCTAGGTGTATTTGCTCGCACGCGCGAGCTGACAGGACAGAAGGAGATACTCATGCGTCGTTTTCTCGGAATGACAGTCGTTGGAATAGTTTTCTTTCTTGGTTTCATGTTCTATATGGACCAAGTAGATAGACTGCTTCTCTTCAATAAACCCACAGCATTTCGTGCTGCCGGTGTTATCGTCACTAATCCAAATGAGACTGCAGTTTCGATTATGCAAAAGTTTCTATTTGGCATAGAGGCTGTGCTTGTCGGGCTACTGCTGGCGACTGCGATTGATATTGTGGTGTTTCGTGGTTTGGGGTTTAGAGCCCTGAGCCGCACCACTCTCGCTGGTATAAGTACATTGGTGGCAGTGGCGGCGAGCGTCATTGTGCCAATGTACGCCTTCCGGCTTTTATGGGGAGGTATACCCGACCTTGGACTGCCGGAAATTAACCCCGATATATTCGGCAGGGCAGAAACTCTGTGGTTGGTGGAAATCATGGCCTACTACCTCTTGGCGATGGCGATGTCATTTATATTTCGTAATGTCGCCAATCCGTCATGGGGCGCATTCAATATGGCGACATCCGCGATTAATGCCATGCTTGTGTGGTCTGCGATCATCTATTACTGCATTTTCACTTACTTGTTCGGCGTCGCCAATTATGAATTGACGCCGATGAAGATGTACGTGATGAGAATATGGGGACCACTGACAGCTTTCGATGTCATGTTTTCGTACATGGCAATTCGTTATCTTCCACGCGGCTTCGTCGAGGGAATGGAAGGTGCGGGACACGGCAGATAATAGTTCAACCAACTCACTTTCAAGCGGACCTTCGGGCCCGCTTGACTTTTTTATATAAAACAGTATAGTTTCTGCCAGGTGAACGTAAAAAGGGGAGATTCCCAATGCAAGTGCATGTGCAAGGACAAGACGCTGACACAAAAGACCACGTGATTCTCATGTTCGTCTTTCTCTGGTCGGTCGGATATTGCTTCTATATCTATGCGTATCTTACGGGCATGATCTGGCCGACAGTGGGGCAAGGAGTCAGTAATGCGCTAAAAGAAGCATACATGTATGCAGCGATTCTCGCGTTTTTCGCCTTTGGACAAAAATATCTTCAACGGGCGTTAGAGGGTGTATATCCTCTGCGTCCATCACCGGGGTGGAAATTTGCTGACGTCGTGTCGTCATATTCTCCTGTCATTGTGATGATTGTTGCGTTTGTGGCAATGCTCGTGCCTGGCGAAACTTATTTTGCCTGGTGGAATTACCAAAGGACATTCGCGTTTTTTGTGATCGTGATGTCGGTGGGCGACGATCTTGTTCCAACGTGGAAGCGGCTCCGGCCTCATACTCCAGCAGTGGCTCCGGTTGTGGTTCCAAATGCTGTTAAGTCTGAGCCTGCTCCTACGCCGAATACGCCACCAACTACCCATTGAGAAGCGATAGGAAAAAGAATGAAGTTTCTACTCGGGTTACTTATTATCGGAATCATTGGGTTGATCGGCGGGCGAGTGCTTTCTCAGGCGGGCTACTTTGATCCTGCGACCTGGGGCAGGCAAGCCGCTATACGTGCCGGAGAGGTTCCGTTTGGCGGGCCAGGTGAGTTCGAATGGTGTAAGTCTCAACCCAAAGGCGCAGAGACTCGCTTAGGGAATGGTCGTATGCTCAAATGTGAATAATTTTCAGCGCAGGCTTAACAGCCTGCGCTTTTTCTTTGCCATATTTAGAGTGAGTGGCAAGTACTTGACAAGTGTACAGGTACTGATATAATACTTTTGTATATAGATCTTTGAATGGAGTTTGAAATGACGACAGAGCCTAGCGCGCCTGCCTCAGGAGGCAGCACACACAAGGGAGGCAGCTCGATGGATGCTGGAACAAAGAAAGTCCTAATATGGGCTGGAGTAATCCTGCTCTTCGTCTGGATCGTTCTCCCTTCTCTCAAAGAGTCGGGAGGGATTGCTGGCATCGTACAAGGCACTATCAGCGGCGGCGGGCCGGTTGCACGTGGTGCTCCAAGTTCGGCCAAGCCCTATGGTTCGAGCTATCCGGCTTGCATCGGAAAACAGCACGGAACACGCATAACTACTCCAGATGGCACCGTGGTGTGCTAACAAAATCCGGGTGCGCGGCGGGCTATTGAGCCTGCCGCCTCCCACTTTATTTTTGTTTTTATCCGATACTTCTTAACTCAGTTAAGCAGTGCCGGATGACTTGCAAAAGTTGTCGATGATCTTTACCAAGTCCTCTCATTTGAGAGGCACATAAAAGGAAGTGTCTCATGCAGAAAGTGTTTTTGGTTTCGGCCGCGCTTGTTATGTCTATCTTTGCGGCCCAGCGTGTCTCGGCGCAGCAGTCGGCGCCCCCGGAATGCAACAGCTTTAAGGAAAGCGATTGCGTACCGCAAGTGCCGCCGAAGGCTACTCCAGCTCCGCCAGTGGCGTCATCCGCTACTCCGCCTTCAGTTGCAAATGCTGGGTGCGTCCTTGTGAGTCTCAGTGTCCCTGCGACTCTCAAAGATAAACCAGCCACATATTGGGTGACCTTCAAGGACGCTCAAGATGGTTTGGTGGCTGCGATGGCTTCTTGTACAAAGCTTGAAGTTGTCGCACTTGCGCCGGGCTCAACGAAATCGGCACGAGCGAAAATCACCCAAGGGCTCGACGGCAGGGCTTTCATCGACCTTCCAGCTGACCGTGTTAAGCGGATCAAGATGGAAGTTTACATGAAGGATGTCCCAACATGGACCTCGGCCAAATACTGGACCACGGACATCTTGGGCGACCGTACCCAGGCGGTCTTTCAGCCCGGGGACGAAACGAAAGCAGGTCAAGTTTACTGACAACTTCCTTTTTGTGAGCGGCGACATAAGTTGCCGCTCACATTCTTTTTCATTTTAACTACTTCGCGTGCTAAGCACGGATGAAGTATTGACAGCCTTATTAAAAATAGTAATTTGTTCGAGACGCAATATAACGTAATTAATCAGAGTATATGACAAAAACACAAAACATCCGCAATTTAAATATGGTAGAAAAAGCAATCGCTGGCCTTTTTGTTGTGTCTGCTCTGATCCTTTTGCCTTTTGCTGCTATGGCCGATGACTATGACTCGGGGGTGTATGGCACAAGTATCGATTATGGATCATATGACAACTCAGGTTCTTATGACTCAGGGGTGTATGGCACAAGTA
>JAQBQX010000025.1 GCA_028286785.1 Candidatus Adlerbacteria bacterium | reverse complement strand
CCCGCAACACGAATGAAAAAGAGTACCTTTTGGTACTCTTTTTCGTGAGTGACGGGGGAGGAATGCACTTGAGTGCATTCCGTCAGGACTTGCACGGCGCAGCGATGTTTTGCAATTGCAAAACCGCGAGCCGGGGCTGCAGGCAAAAAACGCGACGGCGTTTTTTGACCGAAAGCCAAGTCTAAAAACTCGACTTGTGACCAAGTCCTGCCTATTTCGAAAGCCGAGCCTACCTCGACCAATACTGTATAATAGGTCGATGCAACACACATTTTCTATACGCGAAATCATCCGCCGCTCGTGGGCCACGCTCATGCATCACAAGACGCTGAGCGCCCAATTAGTTGGCACACTGCTGGTGCTCCAGATCCTCCAGTGGGTATTGGCGGTTGCTCAAGGCATGAAAACGACGTGGTTTTACTTGCTGCTAAATATTCTCCTTAATATCGTGGCGGTAGTCATTGGTATCGGCTTTAATGCAATATTCCTCAAGCTTGCTAAGGGGGAGCCTGCGGGCTATCGCGATATCGTCCAACCGCTGCGCACCATTGTGCGTTACTTAGCCGTGTCACTGGTTGTTGCTGTGGGAGTGCTTATCGGATTTGCATTATTGATAGTGCCAGGTGTGTATCTCTTGCTGCGTTACTTGTTTGCGCCGTACATGGCGCTCGATACTGACTCTGATGCTCTGACTATCATTTCGCGCAGCGCCAAGTTGACTCGTGGCATCAAAGGGAAACTCGCCCTATTGCTGCTTGTGTTGGTTGTAATAAACATTCTAGGCTTCCTGGCGCTTGGGGTCGGGCTCCTCGTTACCATACCTTTGTCGGCCTTGGTGATGATGCACACCTACTTGTCGCTCAAGCACCGCGTTGAAGAAGCGGCATAAAAATGCTACGGTAGGGCTACTTCGCCCATGGGGCAAAGTAGATATGTCGGCGTAGCTCAGGTAGTTAGAGCATAGCACTCATAAAGCTAAGGTCGAAGGTGCAAGTCCTTCCGCCGACACCAGCTATTGCGGTACCCGGTCGGGCACCGTAGAATGGCAAGGTTCGATACATAATGCAGAGGTAGCTCAACTGGTTAGAGCACCCGCCTGTCACGCGGGAGGTTGCGGGTTCAAGTCCCGTTCTCTGCGCCAGTATTGAAAAGACGCCTACGGGCGTCTTTTCACGTATGGACGCAGAGATGCAGAGTGAACTTCTTCACTCTGCAAGGGACTTGAACGGCGCAAGCGATGTTTTGCAGTTGCAAAACCGTGCGCCGGGGCTGCAGGCAACTTTGCTGACCGAGCAAAGTTGACCGAAAGCCAAGCCTGTTTAAAACACCTGACCAAATCCCGTTCGACACAAAGGTGTATACTTTACGCATGAACAATCTTTTTTCTGCATTACTCGTGTTCGGCACTGCACTTTTGGGATATATAGTTTTCGAAGGCGGATATAAATATGAAGTCGCCCTGCTCGCATTAATTGTATGCGGTGTCGGGATACTCGCTTGGAATTTTTTCAAAAGAAAAATAACACCGGCAATAGTAATGTTTGCAATCATCAATGTAATTATCGGACTTATATTGCTATACCAATACGCTACTTTGGTAATTTACTAACAAACTAAAGACGGGATAGGTAAATTCCTACAGTCTTTTTTGCTATACTGCACCCATGAACTACTGGGTGCTGAAAAGCGAGCCGACAGCATATTCGATTGACGATCTTAAGCGCGATAAGCGCACGGCTTGGGAGGGCGTGCGCAATTACCAGGCGCGTAATTTTATGAAAGACATGGCGGTGGGCGATTTGGTATTGTTTTACCACTCCTCAACCGAGCCGGTCGGTGTGGCTGGTGTTGCCAAAGTGGCGAGCCTGGCCCATCCGGACGAAAGCCAGTTTAACAAACGCGACCATCACTTTGACCCGAAAGCGACAGCAGAAAAACCAATCTGGCATTGCGTCGATGTGTCATTTGTACACAAGTTCAAAGAACCGATTCCTTTGGGTGCCATCAAAGCTGACCCCAATCTGCGGGGCATTTTGCTTGCGGCCCAAGGCTCGCGCCTGTCTGTGCAGCCACTCGCTGAAAAACACTTTAAGTATATTGTGGACGAACTGGCCTAGCGTTATTTTCCGGTGATGGCGCGCAGGGCCAAACCGATTGCGTTGGCGAATATCGGGCCGTCAGCCGTGAGGCGGTCGCCCAAGACAATTGGTATGCGGGTCTTTTCAAACGGACGAGCAATTTCAACCGGTATCGATATTTTTGAGAAATGATCCACGATGCCGGTCAGGCACGCGCCACCGCCTACCAAAATGACACGCGACACGGGCTTTTGCCGGCTATTGGAGAAGCTTGAGATGACGCGCTTCATTTCTTCGGCGATCAGATCAAGTGGGGTAGTGAGCGAGGCCTGCAAGTGCGACGTGTCGACACTACTGCTGTGGGGCATGTGGAGTCCCCACTCGCGTTTCAAAGACTCAGCTTTTTCAAATGGCAGGCCGCTTGCTGTTGCGAGCGACCGTGTGAGTTCGTTCCCGCCAACAAGTGTAATGTGGGTCGTGTATACGATATCGTTTTCTATGACCGACATTTTTGTAGAGCTTGCGCCCATATCGACTAGCAAGACAGGTTCGGCACTTGTCGGGAATGCAGCGCGAGCTATGCTCACTGTCTCTATTTCATAAAAATGCGCAGCGATACCTGCCAGGTTGAATATATGCCTGTATATTTCAACCTTGTCTTTGTTAACTGCGGTTACCAAAACCTGCTGGGTTGTTGCAGTGACTTCGGCGTGCGCGGCCTTAGTGGCGAAGACATTCTGTTCTTCCTTGTTGTGTAGGACCGACCACTCTATATATACATCATTCACTGGTACAGGAATGTATTTCTGCATCTCGGTGTCCATGTGTGTCTGGAGCTGGGCGCCATCACGAGTAGGAGTGGTAATGACCGTGATAAATGCTGCCGAAGCAGGGATAGCGATGCCACCTGCTCGCGATGTTATTTGCACCTCGTGCATGAGGTCAATGAGCGCCCTGCCTGCGTCTTGCGGCAACAAGACGGGCGTTTCTCCTGCTGAGGACGGTTTGGTGTAGGCACTGAGGGATATTTCTCCGTACGTATCAAGGACTATAGCGCCGGACTCGACTCGTAGCTGCACTATTTTTACTGAAGAAGTGCCAATATCAACTCCGATAGCGGTTTGGGTTGCGCGAGACACCACAGATGCCATAGATGGAAGCGCAAAATTTGGTAGTGATATTTTCATATCAATATAGGCTTAGTATATCAGGTATACTTAATTTACATGAACGTACTCCTCATAACGAACGACATTAACGTTATGCGAGACGGCAGCGTCGCGCGTTCTGCGTTGATGGAGAAATCCGCGCTTGTGAACCACTTGTATGTGATCGTGCTGACCTTAAAGCGTGACGGATATCAGGTACAAAAAATATCGGACACCTTGTGGCTTATCCCGACTAACTCGGGGTTCTCTTTGTGGAAAATGTTTGATGCGATGAAAATCGCACGCCAGGAGCTCTTTTTTCAGGGGCGTCTGCAAGTGGACCTTGTTTCGGCAGAAGACCCGATGGGTGCAGGCTTGGTAGGATACTATATCGGCAAAAAATATGGAAAGCCTCTGCACGTGGAGGTCATGGAAAACATTTTCTCAAAATACTATGTGTCGCTTTCATACGGGCATCTTATGTGGAGCTTAATCGCACGCTTTGTAGTCAAAAAAGCTTCGGCTATCCGGGTTGGGTCAGAATACATCGGTAATGCACTTGCCGAGGTCGGTACTTCTGTCGCTGATAAGATTGTGCTCTTGCCACAGCGTATCGATATCGCATCCTTTGAACAGGAGCCAATACGCGTGAACATTGCAACTAAATATCCGCAGTTCAAGTTTATCATTCTGATGGTTGCTCCGCTTAACCAGTCGCAAAACCTGCATCTTGCGATAACTGCGCTTGCACAAGTGATCCAAAAATATTCTCATGTAGGACTCGTGATA
>JAQBQX010000002.1 GCA_028286785.1 Candidatus Adlerbacteria bacterium | reverse complement strand
AAAATTCAACAACACATACGGTCAAACATTCAAAGAACCGCAAGAGCAGATCCAGGCAGAGGTGGCAGTTGTGCCTGGCACAGATGGCCAGAAGATGTCAAAAAGCTACGGAAATACCATCCCATTGTTTGGCACTAAAGAAGAAATTACAAAAGCAGTCATGGGTATTGTTACCGACTCGTCGGGCGATCGTCCAGAAAACGTCTACGCAATCCACAAGCTTGTAAAAAGTGAATCGGAATTGGAGGCAGTATATGAAGCCAATAAAGGCAAGTATCAAGCATTAAAAGAAGCGCTGATTGAAGATATTGAAAACTTTATCGCGCCCATGCGTGCAGAGAGGGAAAAGATCACAGACGAGCAGGTTAAAGATATTTTGAAAGCAGGAGCAGAAAAGGCAAAAGAGATCGCATCCGCAAAAATGATTGATGTGCGAAATAAAGTCGGCGTAACCCTATAATTTATGGAACGAACACTCATTGGGGAATTGGGGCAGAAAGTTGGGGAAACAGTCTTGATCAAAGGCTGGGTTTCGGTGCGCCGCGACCAAGGCAAGATGGTCTTTTTTGATTTCCGAGACCGCTCCGGCACAGTGCAGGGCGTTGTGTTACCAAACTCTGAAGCGATCGAGAATGCCAAAGAAACCCGCAACGAATATGTAGTCGCCGTCGAAGGCAAGGTTAACGAGCGCCCAGAAAAAAACCGCAACGATAAAGCGCAAAACGGCAATATCGAACTTGAGGTACTGCAGCTCACTGTTATCACCAAGGCGGAATCGCTGCCGTTTGACATGTCGATCGACGGCTACAACCTCGATCTCGGTACAGAACTCGACCACCGCGCCCTGACACTGCGACATCCGCGCCTGCAAGCGATATTTAAGGTGCAGGCGGTTATCATCGACTCGTTCCGCGAATACATGAAGTCGCAGGACTTTTTTGAGTTCCAGGCACCTGCAATTGTGCCCGCTACCGCAGAAGGCGGCGCCGAAGTGTTCAAGGTCCAGTACTTCGACAAAGATGCGTTCCTTTCGCAGTCGCCACAGCTCTATAAACAGATCGTCATGACCGCCTTTGAGCGCGTGTTCTCGGTCAACAAAGTATTCCGCGCCGAACCAAGTTCGACTACGCGCCACCTGACAGAAATCGTTTCGCTCGATGCCGAGATGGCCTTTATCGACTCGTGGAAAGACGTCCGCGACATGTCAGAAAACACAGTGCGTTATATCTTGAGTGAGGTTGCAGCCAAGTGCGGCAAAGAGCTTGAAGTACTTGGCGCCACACTGCCTGCCATGATAGAAAGTACGCCGACTCTTTCTTTGACCGAAGCGCTCGAGAAGCTAGGAGCTGGTGCCGACAAAGACCTCAACCCGGAACAAGAACGTCGTCTGTGCGAAATGATCAAAGAAGAAACAGGCTCAGACTTTGTATACGTATACGGCTACCCGACCAAACATAAGCCATTTTATGTATATCCTAATCCGGAATCGCCCGAGTTCAACGAAGGCATGGACCTTTTGTGCCGCGGCGTAGAGTGGCTCTCTGGCGGCCGCCGCATCAATGACTATGCCCAGCTCGTAGACCACGTAGAAAAGTGGGGAATGGATCCAAAAAAGATCGAGATGTTCCTCGAAGCGTTCCGTTACGGTGTTCCGCCCGAAGGTGGCTTTGCATTTGGCGCAGAGCGTATGACTATGCAGATGCTTGAACTCAAAAACATCCGCGAAGCGACCATGTTCCCGCGCGACATGCACCGCATCGACTTACTCCTATCTTCCGACAACCAAGATGATAAAGATAACCCTCAACAATAAAGCGGCCGATCAGATTGCAGGATATACACCAATTCGCCTTACAGAGAAAAAGCTCGACCGTGTTGTTATAGATGGTGGCAAAGAAACCCTTGAGATTGGTATCGGCCCTAGGAACAAAGTGACCGCCAAGTCACTGCCTTTGCTTGTACGTCAAATCATTACCTCCGCAAAGAAACATTCATTCAAAAAAATAGCAATTGATGCGGAGGGACTTACGTTTGCGAATATTGAAGGTGTTGATGCGGCGCGGATCACCGCCACAAACCTTGAGCTCGCTAACTACGATTACACAACGCAGAAGACAAAGCCGGAAGAAGGCTGGACCGAAGTAACCGATATAGTGCTCTGTGGTGCAGTCTCCCCTGAAGGGCGTGTGGCCATTTCGCGCGGACAAATTATTGGTCAGCAGATCAACCAAGCGCGCGACTGGTGCAACACACCAGGAGGCGATATGACACCAAAGTATCTGGCCAATGCGACCAAAGCGGCAGCAAAGGGTTCCAAAGCCACGGTTAAAGTGCTCGGCCGTGCCGAAATGCAAAAGCTCGGCATGGGCGCTGTGTTGGCAATTGCGAAAGGCTCGGCCGAAGAGCCGCAGTTTATCGTTGTTGAATATTGGGGCGCAGCTAAAACTAAAAAGCCTCTGGTGCTGGTAGGCAAGGGTGTTACGTTTGATACCGGCGGACTCAACATCAAGACTGGTGACCACATGTACGAAATGCATATGGACATGACCGGTGGCGCCACCGTCATCAACACAGTGCTTTTGGCGGCAAAACTTGGCATTAAGACCAACCTCGTAGCGCTTGTCCCTGCAGTTGAGAATGCGCCCGGCACCAACGCTGTGCGTCCGGGTGATATTGTGAAATCGCTTTCCGGTAAAACAATTGAAATATTAAATACCGACGCCGAAGGTCGCGTTATCTTGGCCGACGGCATCACCTATGCAAAACGCTACAACCCCGAAGCAGTTGTCGATGTTGCCACACTCACAGGTGCCGCACTGATAGCACTTGGTACCGTAGCGAGCGCATTCATGACCAACGAAAAGTCGATGAGTATTATGGACATCATGAACCTCTCGGCCAAAAGCGGGGATCCGATGTGGCCGTTCCCATGCTGGGCAGAATATGAGCCGATGACCAAAGGAACCTTCGGCGATGTGCCAAACCTCTCGACCATGGGCAACAGCCGTTACGGCGGAGTCATTGCTGGCGGGATGTTCCTCAAGCGCTTTGCCGATGACCTCAATTGTCAGTGGCTGCACCTTGATATTGCGCCGCGCATGACATCAAACCCTGGCGACCAGTTGGCAAAGGGTGCCACCGGCGAACCGATCCAGTTTTTGCTCGCACTTGCCGAGCAGTCTGCAGAGAACAACACAAGGTAATATATATTGATGGAGGCAATTACTATCAAAACACCTGTCTACGAAGGGCCTTTGGACCTTTTGCTGGAATTGATCGAGAAGCGCAAGCTTCTTATCAATGATATTTCTCTTGCCGAAGTAACCGACGAGTACATTGCGCGGCTCAATGCCATGCCGGATGTCGGGGTGGGGGAAATGGCGCAGTTTGTAAGCCTAGCAGCCACTCTGCTTCTTATTAAATCGCGCTCATTGTTGCCGCTTTTAACTTTGTCCGAAGAAGAGACTCGCGATATCAAAGAACTCGAGTACCGTTTGGCTGTATATCAAATAATCAAAGACGCCGCGCGCAGCATCGCCGCGCAAACGCATGCAGGTATGCTCTTTGAAGGCGAACCGATGACGCAAACGCCGCTGTTTATACCTGACGCAGCGGTGACACTCGGCTCTATGCGCTCTGCTGCGCAAACTCTCATTGACGGCTTTCCGCAGTCACTGACCCTGCCCAAGGTCCAAGTCAAAAGCATCATTTCAATAGAAGAAGTCATCACCACGCTTGCCGACCGGGTCAACACTGCGATGCGATTGTCATTTAAAGAATTTGCGCGCTCGGCGGTTGGGGAAAAGGGTTCGATTGCGCGCCACGATATCATCGTAAGTTTTTTAGCGCTCCTCGAGCTGGTGAAGCAGGGTATACTAAAAGCAACACAGGAGGACAACGGCGACATCACGCTGGAATCTGACGCTGTATCAATGCCCACGTATGAGTAACTTGGCACAAACAATCGAAGCACTGCTCTTTGCATTGGGCAAGCCCATGACGCGGACAGATATCGTCCAAAAACTGAACGTCTCAGCTGAAGAAATCGACGCTGCGCTCGGCGAGCTTACAGCCCGCAATGGTGGTATTGTGGTAGTAGACGACGGTATGACAATTGAGCTGCGCACAGCCCCGGAAACCTCGGGCGCTATAGAGCAGATCCGCAAGGATGAGTACAGCCGAGACATTGGCCGCGCGGGCCTAGAGGCTCTGGCGGCTCTGTTGTACCGAGGACCGCTGAGCCGCGCGGAAATCGACTTTATCCGCGGAGTAAACTCGACACAGACTCTGCGCACTCTTACTATGCGCGGACTCATCCGCAAGACCGAAAACTCGAAGGACTCGCGCTCATTCACCTTTGAGCCAACAACCGAACTGCTTGCAGTGTTGGGAGTTACTCATATTTCAGACTTGCCGGACTATGCAGTTGTGCGAGACAAGCTTGAGGCCCTAGAAAAAGCGTACCGTAACCAAGAAGAACACAACGACACAGAACAATAATGAGATACAAGCCCTCCAGTCCAATAAATGCCATCATCCTGTCTATTGCGGGCGTATCTGCTGCGTTTGCCGCAGGGATTTTTGCCGTAACAGTATATAGACCGGCACAAAATTCACAGGTAGCTGCAGTGGCAGAAACAATCATCGTACCGGAAGTGTACCCGAAACCGATACAGCTTGATCCTGCGACCCTTGTTGCCAAAGCCGCGCTCGTTTACGACCCGACAACTGGCACTATTTTGTTTGAAAAAGACGCACGCAACGCACTCCCACTTGCCTCGCTCACCAAACTGATGACCATAGAAACAGTGCTCGCGCATGTTGCAACTAACACCGTGGTTACCATCACCGCAGACGACCTGGCGCCCGACGGCGACTGGGGACTTATGGTTGGGGACAAGGCGCGGTTGTCCGACCTTATCCGGCTGGGGATTATCGCGTCATCCAACGATGCCATGGAAGCAGTGGCAAACACCTTGGGAATGAACTCCATTACCGAAATGAACGCGACCGCAAGAAAACTTGGACTCACTAGTTCGCATTTCTCTAACCCGACTGGTTTGGATGAAAGCGCTACGGTCGCAGGGGCATATGGCTCTGCGTACGATGTGGCTCTTTTGGCACATCAGGTATACAGCGACCATCCGGAATATTTTGACCTCACACAACAATCAACAGTTTCTATACCTGTAAGCGGCCGCACAGTTACATCTAAAGCGACCGCAACACCTTTGCTTTCTATACCGGGACTCGTTGGAGCAAAGACCGGTTATACTGACTTGGCTGGCGGCAACTTGGTTGCGATATTTGACCTCGACATCGCACATCCACTGGTATTGGTGGTACTTGGCTCGACAGAAGAAGGCCGTTTTTCAGATATCCGCACGCTTATCAGTGCAACTCGCAATTCGCAATGACCACGCT
>JAQBQX010000001.1 GCA_028286785.1 Candidatus Adlerbacteria bacterium | reverse complement strand
ATAGCACCGGCCACTGCATTTGGATCACTGATACCGGCAACGAGAGCCAGCAATAGCATCCATAGCGGCGCGATAAGAATACTTTCAAAACCGTAGCCGTCAAAGAATTTCTTTATCGCTTCAGCGCGGCCATGGTCAATGATGCCCGCCTTATGAGATGCGTCTGACATATTGTGCTACTATTATACTATATATTTAGTCCATGCTTGACGACTTTAACAACCTCATCGCAGCCATAATCACCGGGGTTGTAAATAATCCCATGTATTACATTGGGTGCGTCTTCGCCTTTTTTGCTTTCCTCGGGATCATACGTTTCTTGTGGGGCATGCTCGACTACCTTTCGGCATTGGGTCATGCAGACGAGCAGTCTCACGGGGGCTCAAACATGTATCACGGCGTGCTTTTTACCACAGGTATCTACGTGATGTGGGAAATATTTCAGTTTGTAGTAGACTTCTTTTTTGGTATCTGAACGACATCTAGATATGACAAAAAAATCCCGCCAACTTGGCGGGATTTTTTTTATTTAACAAGGGAGAATTTTCCGTCTTTGCCCCGCTTGAAGTATTTTTGGTTTTGGAGGTTGACCGCAATCGTGCCTGGTTTGACGTGGCGCTCCTTAAGGACCTTTTCGATGATCTCGTCTTTGGTCATAGGGCCGGACTTGCGCAAAGATTCGCGGATAACATCGCGCACTACGCCTTGGGTGTAGCCCCACTCCTTAAGAGCGTACATACCGCGGCCGACAAGGACAAAGCGGTCATCCTTGATGAGTTCGTTGTGGGTAGTTGCAACATGCGCAGCGCGGTTGAACATCTTTTCGATCATGATAGCTACTTCACGGAAGTGGAGCGGTGAGCCATGTTTTTTAACTGCCAAATACGCGTAGTCGCGCACGCCCTTGGTCTTAACGTTAGGAGACGCAGCATGACCCCACTCGCCCAAAGGGTTCTTGCCGATATTTTTAGAAATCGACAACCAGCGTTTCAAAACCTCGCTGTTGCGGTGGCGGTCGTTGATATCCTGGAGTTCCTTGAGAAAACGGTCGATCATTTCGCCTTCTGGGATGAGTTCCTCGTCAGAAAGGCCTTCATAGAGTGCTTTGAGAGCGCCTTCAACTTTGTTGGAGAGTTCTGGGTCTACATACCAGCAACGCTGGGTCTCGTCATCCTCTTTGCGGAATTTAAATGGGTCGCCCAGCACCAAAAGGAAGTAGATATTGTTCTGCATGCTCTCGTCCTTGGTGATGAAATTGAGCAGGTCATCTTCGCAGATAACACCGCCGAGCGAATCGATAATGCGCTCGAGCTCGCCAAAGGCTGCCTGAGACTCAGTATACGCATCTGACTTTTTGAGGCTGTTGAGGGCGTGGTTTTCAATTTGGCGGACACGTTCGCGGGTGATGCCATAGCGCTGACCAATAGCCTCGAGCGTTACGCGTTTAGGCGTTGCTCCGAGTCCAAAACGAGCCTCGAGCACACTTCGTGATCGCTCTGGGAGCGATGTCAAAAGGCGCTTTACGATGGCCTTTGGTTTAAATCCGGTTTTGTCTGCTACCTTGCCTGTCATACATTTGTATTGCCTATTAATATCACAGTATATACCCGGGGTCAAGCGCTACCCCCCTCTTAATCCACAACAATGTTGATAATTCGGCCAGGAACGTACACAGCCCGCTTCTCTACTTTGCCCTCGAGCCACTTGGCAACGTTTTCATTGCTGCGCGCTGCTGCGAGAGCCTCTTCTTGGGTGACCCCCGCGGCAAGCTCGACAGTGCCGCGTGCCTTGCCGTTGATCTGTACACCCACAATAACCGTGTCGGCCACAAGCTTAGCAGGGTCAAACTGGGGCCAAGCGACAAGATGCACCGACGAGTCGTTGCCCAACTTTTCCCACAGCTCATCGCTGAGGTGTGGAGCAAAAGGTGCAAGCAGTTGCACAAAGGTGCTGTATGCGTCGTGAGGCACCGTATCTAGTTTTTCAAATGTATTAAGCAGTGTCATAAGTGCAGCCACGCACGTGTTGAGCTTGAGCGTTCCTATATCATCTCCAACCTTCTTGATAGTTTGATGAAGAACCGCGTCAGTTTTGCTATCCAACGGCTCATTGCCCCCAACCTTGAGTTTGATTACGCGTTCTAAAAAGCGCCGCACGCCTACTGTACCGCCTGGGTTCCAAGGATAGGCCCCTACTTCGTTGTACGGACCAATAAAGGCCAAGTACATACGCACTGTGTCTGCGCCAAGCTGACGTACTATCTCGTCCGGGTCGATAACGTTGCCTTTGCTCTTGCTCATTTTCTGTCCATCGGGACCCATGATAAGTCCGCGGTTCATGCGCTTGAGGTATGGCTCGGGTGTATTGACCAGGCCCATATCAAACATGGCCTTGTGCCAAAAGCGCGAGTACAGCACGTGCATGGTGGTGTGTTCAGACCCGCCAGAATAGAGATCTACCGGCAGCCAGTTTTCCAGCTTTTCTTTGCTTGCGAATTCCGCTGTATTTTTGGGGTCGGCATAGCGCAAGAAGTACCACGAGGAGTCCACAAAGGTATCAAGCGTGTCAGTCTCGCGAACTGCAGGCCCGCCGCACTTGGGGCAGGTCGTGTTGACCCAGTCGGTCGCTTTTGCCAAAGGTGATTTGCCGTCACCCGTCGGCAAGTAGTCAGAAATTTCCGGAAGCACTACCGGCAATTGCTCGTCACCGACAGGAACATACTCGCAGTTCTCGCAGTGGACCATCGGGATCGGTACGCCCCAGTAGCGCTGACGCGACACGCCCCAGTCGCGCAGCTGGTATTGCTTAGTTATCTTGCCGCCTACAAACTCAACTATTTTTGCCTGAGCCTCTTCGCTTTCGAGCCGGGTAAACTGCCCTGAATTGGCAAGCGTGCCCGCGTCTGTGTATATACCAGCAGTGCCAAGGAGCATCTTGAGTCCATATATATGTGTGTCGGGCGTCAAAAACTTCTGCAGCTCATCGGCTGTCAGCCATAGCAGCTCGTGCATGTCTTTTTCTTCATCTGCTACAGGTTTCTGCTCGTCGTCTTCAAGTTCTAGGTATACGACGTGCGCATGCGCATTCCGGTTGGTCTTTTTGGGTACATGGTAAAACTTGCCGTGTACGACGCCAAAATTCTTGACTGGCCGTGCGTGCAAGTAGCCGGTTTCCTGCTCGATCTCCATCTGCGCAGCTTGTTCAGGAGTTTGACCTTCTTCGATACCTCCGGTAATGAAAGTCCCCCATGCAACCTTTTTCCACTTGAGCGCCATGTATTTGTCTTCGCTCCAATGCTTAACAATTGCAATGATTGCTTCGCGATGGTCAAAAGGCTCGCCTTCTTTGATTTTGCCAGGTTCAGTTGTTTGGTAGTAAGTAGGCTCAATAACCTGCACGATAGGCAGGTTAAACTTGGTAGCAAACTCAAAGTCGCGTTCGTCGTGGGCCGGAACCGCCATGATAGCGCCCGTGCCGTAACCACCTAGTACGTAGTCGGCTACATATATAGGTATCTCTTGCCCGTTGGCGGGGTTGATAGCAACCACGCCTTTGACCTCGACACCGGTCTTTTCTTTGTTTTCTTTGCGCTCAAGCTCTGATTTTTTGCTTGCTGCAGCAATATATGCACGGACTTCGTCTTTGTTTTCCAGCACGTCATGGTTGTCGTCGGTCGCCAAGGTCACCCACAGGTGTTCGGGTGCAAGTACCAAGTACGTTGCTCCAAACAATGTGTCTGGGCGCGTTGTGAAAACGCTCAGCTGTGCCTTTTCTCCATTTGGTCCGCGATTGTCGTTTGCTTCTGGTTTGTAGGTAAAGGTAAGTGCAAAGTTGATCTCGGCGCCTTCTGAGCGGCCGATCCAATTGATCTGCGCGTCCTTAATTTGCTTGGGCCAATCAAGCCCTGCAAGGTCATCAATAAGGCGGTCCGCATAGTCAGTGATCTTGATATTCCACTGCGGCATCATGCGCTTCTCGACAGGGCTGCCACAACGCTCACAGTGGCCGTTGACGACCTGTTCGTTGGCCAACACCGTCTTGTCTTTAGGGCACCAGTTTGCAGATGTCTCGCGGCGATATACCAACCCTTTGTTGTAGAGCTGGATAAACAACCACTGGGTCCATTTGTAGTACTCGGGAGTGCACGTTATGACCTCGCGCGACCAGTCAAAGCTTGCTCCCATTGAAAGCAGCTGGTTGCGCATGTATTCCATGTTCGAAAACGTCCAGTCGCGCGGATTAAGTCCTCGCTGTATGGCCGCGTTTTCTGCAGGCAAGCCGAAAGCGTCAAAACCAATCGGGTACATGACGTTATAGCCGCGCATGCGCATATAGCGCGCAAAAATATCCGGCACAGAAAACGCATACCAGTGCCCCACATGCAGGTTGCCCGACGGATACGGGAACTCGGTCAGGAAGTAGTAATTTTCCTTACCTTCAACTGCGTCAGGAGTTTTGTACAGGTCAGCATCCTTCCAGCGGGCCTGCCATTTCTTTTCTATTTCTGTATGGTCGTAGCCCTCCATAAGCTCTTAGCGTGCCGGTATTGGTTTAGGATTGTAGGGTGGGTAGATGTCGGGGTCGATACTGCGAGTAAAGCAGGTTTGGCCTGTGCTATGCTGCCATTTTTCCGGAGCGGCAATGTCGCTTGGGTATGCATATGATGGGACCATACCGCCGACATCACGGCTTGGGGCCACAAATGTTGCACACAGTTCAAAGTTGGTACCGCCAGTTGCGCGGTACTCGTACGAGGCATCGGTTTCAGGATCTGTTGGGACAGTAAAGTATCCTACCGAGTCTGCAAGACTAGTGAGCGATGGTGGCAATTGTTCCTTGCTTTGCCAATATGACACTATCTGGCCCTGGATCATCTGGAGGTCGCTAACGCGCTGCGCGTCTGTGCGGTACTGTCGAGCCTGCTGCGGCGTACCCAAGATAAAGAAGCCTGCAACGACAGAAAGCAGTGCAAGCGCTCCTGCTGCATACCCAACCATGCGGGCACGAGTAGGATATTTCTCCCAAAAGCCCCAGTAGTCTGCCATAAAGTGCATGAATACCGTTGCTGCAACCAAGAAGACCACGACAACTTTAAGCAAAAATGCGGTGGTTATCTCTTCGCCCTGCAGGAATGTCGTCAGGAGCACCACCAAGTCCAAAGCCATAGTGATGCCGGCAATAAAGAGCGTCAGAAACAATGCCCAGCGTCGGACCCAGATTTCTCCACGCGCCGAGTCCTTTTCTATATCGCGGTGGATAATGCGCATCAGGATAACGAAAATCGGGAACATCACGATGATTGATGCCATCTCCCAGCTTGAACCGCCCTGGTATGCATCGTAGTAATACCCAACATTACTTGGAAAAGCGTGGGTGATGTAATCAAACATCAAGTTTATGAATGCAACTATGCTCCAATAGAGCGTCACCATTGCCCCTGCCCAGAGAAAGAAGTCCTTCGGCGTTGTGCGTGGCTTATCCATATAAATAGATTATGCAAATAAAGGTGAGCCCTTAACCTTCTTAACTATGCAAGAATTCTATCACATCGCCATCCTTGACGATATACTCTTTTCCTTCTGTACGGATATGTCCCGCTTCGCGCGCTTTGGCATATGAGCCGTCTGCCAACAGAGTGTCGGTACCGATAACCTCGGCACGAATAAACTTGTCTTTAAAATCGGTGTGGATTGCCGCTCCGGCGATAGGTGCAGTTGAGCCGCGGACAATGGTCCACGCACGGGTTTCGTCGGTCCCGGTAGTAAAAAATGATATGAGGCCAAGCAGGTTGTATCCGGCACGGATCAGGCTGTTAACCCCATCGTCAAATATCCCGTACTCGCGGCGAAACTGCTCCTTGTCTTCGTTTGCAAGGTCCTTGAGGTCTCCTTCGACGTTGGCATCAACAATGACATACTGCGCCTTTGTCTCTTCAAAAAACTCCATGAGTTTTTGCCAGCGCTCGTCACTTGGGTTTTCGTCCAAGTTATGACCGCCCGCCTCTTTGTTGAGTACATACAAGACCGGCTTGGTGGCAAGCTTGGGCGCGTTGGGCGACGCCATGTCTGCCAGTTCGAGCTCGGTATTGATGAGGTCAATATCAAATAAAGGGTCGATCTGTGTCTGGGTCGAGATAATGTTGGTGTTATCAAAAATACGCACCACGTGTGCAATAGCGTCTACCTCGCGGATATGCTGCAAAAATTGGTTGCCCAAACCCTCGCCTTCGCTGGCGCCTTTTACAAGCCCGGCGATATCGACAAACTCGACAGCTGCAGGCACAACCTTTTCAGACTTGCTGAACTCGGCCAGCATCTGTACGCGCCCGTCGGGTACGGCAACAACACCGACCGCTGGGTCGATGGTAGCAAACGGATAGTTTGCGATGAGCACGCTCTTTTTGGTAAGAGCATTAAAAAGCGTGGACTTCCCCACGTTTGGCTACCCTACAATCCCTATACTTAAAGCCATGGTAATACAACCATACTAAA
>JAQBQX010000034.1 GCA_028286785.1 Candidatus Adlerbacteria bacterium | reverse complement strand
CAAAGGCAACGTCATCGGGCTCCAATCGCAAAAAGAGGACGTAAAGGAAGTAAGTCAGGGCGCAGAGTTTGGCGCGATGGTAAAGCTTGATATCGTGCCGCAGTCCGGTGACCAATTAGTCGCGTTTGAGGTCTTACAAAAGTAGTTTTGCAAAAATAATCATATGTTAGGCAACAGACAAGAAAGGATGCAAGAGGCCATTCGCAACGCTGCGGCGGACTTTTTGGCGCGCGAGGCGGGCCCCCAGGCACTCATTACGGTCACCCGCGCCCAGATGTCGAGCGACGGTAAAAGCGTCAATATCATGATGACTGTGCTGCCTGACACCGCCGAGGAACATGCCGTATCTTTTGCCAACCGCCACCGGGCTGACTTTACCCTGTTTATGCGCGAAAAAGTCCGCGGTATCCGCCCGCCGAACATCGAGTTCATGATCGACATGGGCGAGAAAAACCGCCAGCGCCTCGACGATATCTCACTCGACTAACTTTGCTAAGAACGGTAGAGTAGTAAGTGGCAAAGGCCAGGGCCACGTAGCCAAGTAGTAAGGCATTTCTCTGCAAAAGAAATATACGCGGGTGCGATTCCCGCCGTGGCCTCCCGTTTGCCGGGATGATGGAATTGGTAGACATACGGGACTTAAAATCCCGAGAGTATTTAAACACTCGTGTGGGTTCGATTCCCACTCCCGGTACAAAAACAGTTAAGCCAGATGCGTGTCATCTGGCTTTTACTGTTTTATAGCGGGATGGGATGAGAAAGTGAGCGCGGGCACACGGCCAGCAGGCCGGGTCGCGTGAGCAGGGCCGAGAAATTTTTTGAAGCGACGGCGACAAAAAATGTTCTTGGCAGATTCCCACTCCCGGTACTAATGTACAAAAGAAAACCGCTCACCAAAATTTGGTGAGCGGCAAGCACAGGTGCCCTAGCTAGCGTTGATCTGTTGGAGTAGCCCTTCCCAGACCTGCTCTTGGTCGGAGGCATTGAGCGGCATGCGCCGCTCAAGTTCATGCTCCGACTCACCGAGTTTTTGGAAGCGGATCATTGTGTTTTCGTAGAACTTGATCTTGATCGAGGACCACTTTTCTATTTTTTCGCCGATGGCCCTCACCAATTCGGGGACTGTTTGATGGAATGAGCCCTCGCCTCCATGTTCAAGAAAGTAGTAATTATGACGACGATCATGCATGCGACCGATCGTGTAAAGTTGCCTGTCAGCCATGTCCGTACCTCCTTGCTGCGATGTGCAACAAATGTATTTTACACCCAAATCACATATTTGTCAAGTGGTCGAGCTACTTGGAGAGCATCGCAGATTTAAACACCTCTGTAAGAAGATCAATTTCATCTAAGGTCTCGGTGCCTGCGGCTATGCGGACAAAAGGCCGGAGATTTGCAGTGACGTGTTGTTTTGATATGAAGTAAAGACGCGTAGTGTTATATCCAAACCCTGCGCCTCCGACGAGCTGGATGCCTCGACGTTTTGCCTCGACAAATACTCGTTTTGCAAAAGCCTCTTGTTCCGCAGGACTATCCTTTCCGGGTTTAAATGCAAATGTGCACACGCCTCCATGGAATGCAGCATCTTTAGTCCATGAGTATCCGCGGTATGAAGGAAGAGATGGATATACCATATGCGAAATAGGTCCATCTACCTCATTCGTATACGTATCGAGCCTCTCTGCAAGCAATCTAGCATTCCGTCCCATGCGCTTGAGCCGTAGATCAAGTATCGGGCGACATGGCATAGGCAAGGCAAATAGTGACGCATCAGGAATATTCGTGCCCAGTTGCCGACGGGTTATGCCTAAACTTAGATCAAGATCCATAGGCGTCCATATGGCACCGGCCGTTACCCTATCAAAACCAAACTGATAGTATTTACTAAGGCTTGCTATCATTACAAGTTTTGGTCCAAAAGGGCGAATCGGCAGATAACGAAGAGGTTGATGCATAGTAGCGCTTGCGGTAACGTCGAGCACAATGGTCGACGTCGGCGGCAACATACGACTCAGTTCAGGGATAAGTCTTTCTAGATGCGGCATGGCGAGTGATTCCGTGCCAGCAATTGAATCGAGTAATATTACCGATGGTACATATTTTGCTGCTTGGGCCAACAAATTGTCAGTATCAAACTCATCGACGTATATAACCTTTCCAGGAAATAATTTTTCAGCTACCCATTTATTTTGGAAATAACTTGTAGCCCCGACCAACGCATAAGCTCCAGCGTTATTTGAATTAAAAGTATTGTTAAGCACTGTGGTAAGTGCGGCCATACAACTACTGGTCAACAAAGTGCGCGGAGGCAGCCGATTCGGGTGGTCGACGTATTCCTTAGCAAATAGTTGAGCGTAGTATTCCTCGGCAGGATAATAGTCGCGAACATAATCATCCTGATTCACATGCACTTCGCCCGTACGATTGCCTGCCTCAGAGAATGAAGTATGCGTAAACGAAGGTGCTTGCCAGCTCCCAGAAGTAACAGTAGCCCCCAGAGAACTCTGTAGCACTCTTAGGAGATCTGAATGCTTACGCTTGGCCTTGTATAGCCGCGGCAAATCTTCAGTATCCCACCCACTCTGGGCGGCACGTTCTGCTTGCACTTCTTTAAGCAAAATTTCGTATGCAGATGCAAGTTCCTGGGCCTGTCTCTGCATATACTCGTAGGTTTCTGCAAGATACGCAGACCTCTGGGCATGTAAGTCAGACATATATTCAGCGAGGCGCTTGCGTGCCGAGGTTGTTAAAAGCGACAGTTCCGAAAAATCTTCAGCCAGGTCTGAAATCGTCTTATGGTTAGGCATTGGCGAAATTTTACCACATGTAGAGTAGTTTTCTGCGTAGCGAAATGCTCGCTTATAGAGTATAAATATATTTGCATGGACTTGCGCCCACACCTTACAAACGTAGTGCCACCTGGTCTGGTACCGCGCGAACAATGGCCGGAATACAGAAGCGAAATAATGCCCTATTCTGTCTACAAAGCAGAGCGAGTAGGTATCGAACCTAAGGGTATGCGTTGGGGTCTCTGGCCGTTTTATTTTGAACAATATGTAAGTGATCAAGAACCCGACATGAGCCTTTCTGACCCCGAGGGCCAGGCTCAAGCGCGGTTAGTGATGTGGCTGCGTCCTACCCGCACAGACAGACCTTCCGGATGGCTGCATATGGGTTGGAGATATACTCGCATCGAGACATACTCTGATATAACCAATTCTCAGTATTGGAAATCTTGGTCAAAAACCACTCGTCAAGCGCGCAAACGATGGCTAAATGATGTGGCTGGCAAAACACATATTGTGCGCATAGCAACTTACGAAGAATATGAGCGTGGCTACACAGAGAGCGTAGTAGCAAAACGCACAAAAGGCGACTCTATTTATATGGCACGCCAGCTCGAGCAATACACACCAGACACAATGACCTACTGGATTGCGGAATGTATGGAGGACAAAACAATAAAAGCCGGGATAGCAATAACGAGCTCGCCTTCAACATCTAACGCCTATTACGCAGCGGCATATCTGCATCAAGATAGCGGAGATTATCCGCTCATGATTGGGCTATTTGATGAATGGTATAAAACCGCTACAGCTCAGGGCTATAAATACCTCCACTTGGGAGAAATCTGGACGCCTGGAAAACCGAAAAGCTGGAAAGGTTTTTCTGTCTTTAAATTAAAATTTGGAGTTATTTGTATAGCCTATAGGCCAGTATTGGTACGTTTTGTCTGGGGTAGGCTATTTTAGACAGGTAGATTTTTTCTGAATATTTTGTATAATCCTGCTATCCGCCCTTAGCTCAGTTGGTAGAGCTGCTCCCTCTTAAGGAGAAGGTCGTAGGTTCGAATCCTACAGGGCGGACTGATTTTTGCTCGAGGTTCTACACCCTATTTTCATTCACCCGAGCTTCAGTGCTTGGGGCATATTGTTGTGCTTTAGCGCGTCTGGCATATCCCAGACGTAAGTGTTCCCTTATTATACACTCACATTACATTTATGACATTCAGAAGATTGGGCGCTGTACTCGCTGCAGGTACCGTGTTGGCTGTCCCTTTTATTAGTGCGATCCCCGCGCTTGCGGCAAGTCCGGCGATCACTATCACGGCTCCGAACCCGACACCATATTCACAGGTATCGATAAGCGGCAGCGGATTTAGCGCAGGCGAGCCGGTTCATGTTGCACTTGGTCTTTCCTCGACTACGACTACTGCCAATGGGGCGGGCGCGTTTAGCGGCATATCCCTGCAGATTCCGAACGTATCTTCGGGACTCTACTTGGTGGTTGCAACAGGTCTCACGTCTGGCTCGCAAACATTCGGATACTTGTACATCAGCTCGCTCTTCCCTCAAGTATCACCAAGCGGATGGTACGTGGTGCCAGGTTCAACAATCACCTTTAGCGGTTCGGGCTTTGCACCCAACGAAGTAGTGACCGTCTCGCGCAGCGGATCAACCACCGCAACATTTACAGCAAACAGCAGCGGATCGTTTAGCGGCGCAGGGTCTTCCGTAATCCCCCTGAGCGCGCGCAATTCAACCGCAACATTTACGCTCAAGGGCGGCACGAGCGGCGCGGTGTTCACTCTGCCAATTTCTGTGGCTGACCTGTATCCGTACACCAACCCATCTACATGGTATGCGCTTCCTGGTACTGCGGTAACGTTTAGCGGCGGCGGATTCGGTCCCAACGAGACAATCAATGTCTATGTTGGGGCAAGTACAACCATTACTACGTCATTTACTGCAAACAGCAGCGGCGAGTTTATGAATGCTGGCTCGGCAACACTTCCCTATAACTCGGGCACTAGCGTGAACTATCGTCTTGTAGGTGCACAGAGCGGCGCAACCGCCATGGCGCCCATCACCTTGGCCCAGTTCTATCCGTCTATCTTGCCATCAGTATGGTACTCGGCACCAGGCGGTGCAGCATCACTTTCGGGCACCGGTTTTGCTCCCAACGAAACAGTTACAGTCACTTCGGGTGGAAACACCTCGACCGCGACCTCTAACGCTATGGGAGCCTTCTCTATCCCGTCTATTACCCTGCCTACGACACCAAACAGCATGGGAGCCATCACAGCCGTAGGCAACAAAAGCGGGGCCTCAGTGACGGTCTCGGTGGCAATTGGCGCATATTACCCATGGCTTAACCTCAGCACCTACTGGGCACAGGGCGGTTCGGCCCTGACAGTCATCGGCGGCGGCTTTGCTCCGAACGAGACAGTGTCGCTTTCAGCCAACAGCGCCGTCTTTGCCACTGGGAAGGCCGGTATCGACGGGTCGTTGTCTATCTCGACCACAGTGCCATATTCTGTCCCCGGTCTCATCACTATTGTCGCAACTGGCGGCACCAGCGGTGTCTCGACAAACATCAAAACTAACGTGGCGCCGGTCTACACCGACCTGCAGCTCGGGTCATATGCAGGCGCACCAGGCACTGCCGTCCGATTTATTGGCCACGGATATTTACCAAACGAGTCGGTAACTATCACGACCAATCGCACAGGCACGACAGTGGTCCGCATGATTAATGCGGACGCAACAGGCAGCTTCAACGACTCTGGGTATCTCATACCTGCAGGCTTTGTAGAGGGTAACCTGACCTTTACAGCCCACGGCGCACATAGCTTTAACGACAAGTCGATAACGTACTACGTAACCGGCCACTAATCCTTACGCATCGTAATATTGGTCAGCCAACTCGCCCGGTGTCTGCCCACGCAGACGCTGGGCGGGTTCGGTTGTTGCTGCTGGTTCTAATCCTTGATTGACCCGCTCTGCTTCCTGGGCATCGATTTGATCTGGCTCCGAGGATGAAAACACCAGTTTGACGACCCACACAATAACAAGCAGGGCGAGCACTAGCCCACCAATGCGCTCTAGGTCAATTGCAAACCCATCAGTAAACATGCTTTTATAGTACACCCGCCCAAGTTAGGGTAAAATGAGCTGTGCGGATGAGTTCGACTAGAGAGTGCTGGGATGGCGGAATTGGTATACGCACGTGCCTTAGGAGCACGCGCCGCAAGGCTTGGGAGTTCAAGTCTCCCTCCCAGCACTTTACAGTGGAACTCTACTAGGTTTATTTCATGCAGGTGGCGACCCCGCCGCTGCAGATAGTCGTCGCAATAACGCGGATGATAGACCAGGCAGCAGCCATGATAAACATCCCTGCAACACCATAAAACATGTGGCGCTTACCATCGGCGCGGTACTGATCAGCCGACTTGGTCGAGCTGCCCATCTCGTTTTGACCGTACATAAACTCGACAATGCCGAACACAAACGCCAAAGCCCCGCCTGCAAACAGGAGGGCTAGGAGCGGGTTAACAATAACCGTATTGATTGCGTTGACTAGCGGAGCCAAGTTGGAAGAGCCATTCATACAAGCCCAAAAGGTATTAGACGCTCAGCTGTGGCACTGAAGGTGGCTGGATAGACTCGTTGTTGGTGATACCAAAGGCGTTTTGGACCAAACGGACGATACCCCAGACAGAGATCATAATAACCAAAGCTACAATGCCGGAAATCATAATACCCTTACCAACAGATGCTCCTTTTCCGTCTCCTGCCGATTTAACGTACTTGATGAGACCATAGAAAAATACGAGTACCGTTGCCGCGATAGTAATCGGGATAAGCGCGTTGAGGATAAGGCCGACAGACGCTATCAGGTTGCGCAGTGGCTGCAACTGCTGCGCTGCTGCGATAAATGGTGTAGCAAAAAGAAGTATGCTTGTTCCGGTAATGAGGGTTTTCTTCATATTAAATAACTAGTTAGTACACGATAACTGTATCAAACAAGTGGTTAAACACCAGGATACTTATACACAGCTAGTTGATCTTTACTTGGAAGGTGCTCCCCTTGCCGCTGTCTATTCTGGACGAGCCGGTAAACGCGCTGTTAATAACGCCCAAGATCCCCCACAAGGACACGAGCACGATCAGCGCCACCAGGTTCCACATGATAGCTGTTTTGTATCTGGTGATCTTGATCTCGGAGGCACCCATCACTAAACGTAGCCCAGAATACATAAACAACAATAACCCCGCAGCAGTGAGCATTGCCACCGCTGAGCGTATGACATCGATTATCTGCATCACGATAGTAGAGAGTGTCATATGTTTAGCACGATGAACTTATTTGCCCCCCGCTATTGCCGCTTGATGATTGGAGCGAGTTGATCATGTTGGTGACCACTGCTGCCACGACCCATACACCCAAAAACATAGCAATGCCGATAATGGTATAAAGCAGATTTTGTCGCGCATCCTTGAGTTTGTCAGCATTGCCACGCGCGAACACAAACCGAGCGCCTGCAAGTACAAGGAAAAACACCATGGCTGGCAGTCCAAGGGCTATGAGCACATTTAATATGCCTTTCAAAAGCCCGCAAAAGGTTCCGTAACCTAATGGATTTTTGAGTGATTCTGCACTAGCCACAAATGGAAGGAACAGCAGCGTGGCACTTGCGGCAACCCGTGTAAAAATTTGTATCATTGTTGTAACAATTGGCGTGTCAAAAGTCCGATCTGCTGGCTCGACTGCGACACAGCGCCCGCTGGGTCTGTCTTGCCGCTCAGTACCGATTCTACCATGTCCTTAAACACCAGGTCTGTCTGTGCTGGACTTGGGTCCAGCCAGCCACGCGCAATGAGTGCCGACTGCACAAAGACCCGCGAGGCTGCATTGGCCGAGGTGTCCACCACGACATCGCGGCGCACCGTCGGCATGCCTGTTTGTTGCGCAATAAGAGTCTGCGATGTCTTGCTTGCAAGGCCCTGGGCTACCAACAGCGCCCCATTGGGGTTATGTGCTGTGCGCGCAATGGCGACCCCCGTGAGCTGGCCAAAGGTCATCTGTACGAGGCTGCCTTGGATCTGCGGCATCTTTGCCACAGCAAAGCTCAGGTTGGGGTTTGCAGCTGCGATCAGCTTATACTCACTTCCAAAGCCAAAGTACACGGCCAAATTGCCCGCCGTAAAGAGGTCGCGCGACAACTTGAGCGCCCTGTTCCACGAATAGGTTGTTTTTGACGGATTAGCGAACTCGGTATAAAACAGCAGCGCCGACTGCGACGGGTTGGTAGCTTGCCCAGCTGGAGTGAGCCCAAACACTGCCTGCGGCGCGCCCTCGGCCCCGCGCTGCACTATCGGGTCGCCTGCCTGTATAAACAATGTTGCGAGTATCTCTTTGGCATGAGAAATGTTTTGCCACTCGCCAAGAGCCACCGCGCTTTGCTGCACGTTCGAGCCTGCATCTATCGAGGTAATTTTAGGGGCAAGATCCAGGAAGTCATTCCAATACAGAGGTGGTTGCGGGACACCGGCTGAAGCAAAGAGGTTTTTGTTCCAATACATCACGAGCGGGTCCACCATAAACGGCAATGCGAGCGCGCCGGTTGGCGTCAAAAACAAGTTCCCTTCATCAATAAAGGCAGTTGTGTATGCCGATTGCGACACGGCACTGTACGGCACCGGCGTCACCTTGTTGCTAAAACTCAAGATATCGCTTTGTGATACTAAAAATAGGTCCGGCCCCTGGCCACTAGCTATTGCATCGATAAGGTCCTGGGTATAAGTACCGGAAGTTTTTTGGAAATATGATACGTCACGGAATATTTTGTCCTGGCTGCGCAATGTTCCAAGCAGTGCGTCCATAGTTTCGGTATCTGCAGTGCCCCATATCACCACAGCCCCCGCGCTGTTGGTCCCGCCGATTCCGCCGTATAAGGAAAAGACTGCGATACCAAGCACCATAAACATCCCAAAGGATACGAGCGTTATAAGTTGGAATGTCGTCATCTTCATATCTATATCTATTGTGCGGTCCCGCGCGTTTTTTTGCGAACTACCAATCCCCAGTGGTACGAACCTGTCGGGACCTTCTGAGGGTTATCAAAACCGTGTTTAGCACATAGCTCGAGCACTTGTTCCATAGTGATGACATGGTCCGGATGTGGCCCCAATCCACCATGGCTGTCTGTCCAGTCTACCAACAATGCCCGGCCTCCTGGGCGCAAGACCCGGTGTATTTCATCAAACAAAGCCCCCTTGTCTTCGGTGGCAAATAAAATATTGGCAGCAATGACAAATTCGAAGGTTGCGGCTGGCAAGTGGCTGCCCTCTTTGGCAGAGACGTCGCCGTGCATGACCTCGACATTATTGAGCCCTTCGGTCTGGCACATGTTTTTGATCCTCGGGAGCATGTCGCGGTTGACGTCAACCGCCCACACGACACCGTGCACGCCAACTTCGCGCGCAGCAGCGCGTGTAAAAAAGCCCGAGCCCGCGCCAAAGTCCGCGACATGCATGCCTTCATGCAAAGCAGAGGCACGGAGAGTCTCTGTGGGATGTAAAAACGAACTCACTTCCATTACGTCTATTGTATCATCACTTTTCCATGAAAAGCGTCCAGCAGTGTCTGGAAAATCCCAGACATAAGTGTGTCCTTACCCTGGACGTAAGTGTTCCCTGCGTCTGGCATATCCCAGACGTAAGT
>JAQBQX010000014.1 GCA_028286785.1 Candidatus Adlerbacteria bacterium | reverse complement strand
GTTGTTGCGCCTTTTATCCATTCTCCAGCGCGCATTCCCGACTTCTCCAAAGTACGTCGCGTGTTGTTCGTATGTTACGGAAATATAAACAGAAGTCCATTTGCAGAAGAGTACGCACGTGCACGATTCGCGGAGAGTCATATGCCAATCGAAGTGCGGTCGGCAGGTACGGCAGCACGTCCAGGGACTCCGGCGACGCTCCAGGCGCAAGGAGCTATCGCGCAGTATGGTACCACCCTTGCGGGTCACCGTGCACAGAGAATTTCGTCTGAGCTGGTTTCCTGGGCTGACACTATAATATATATGGACAATACCAACCGAGCGGCGCTGCTTGAAGCCTTTCCAGATACTGGGGACAAGATGTATTCGCTTGCATCTGTCGCGGGTATGCGTGAGATTTCCGACCCGGATGGGTTGTCGCAGAGCATGTACACAGATGTATTTACACATATTGCACGCGCGATAAATGCGCTTATTGAGCGCGCATAAGCATGGAACATATTTCCCGCATCTTCATACTTTTTTCCGGCCGTTTTCCCAGTGAGAAAGCGGCTGCTCTGTTTGTGTCGCTGAGCGCGCACGCCTTTGCAGACCACGCACCTGTGTGTGTGGTAGTGCCTCGCCGCTTTGGTGCCGCCAAAGGAGGTGTAGATTATTTTGATATAGCTCCCCATGTGCAGGTGGTATACCTGCCCACGTTTGACCTGTTTTATGTCCCGATCCTTCGGCGTATTGCTTTTCCTGTACACACGCTCGTGTTTTCGTTGATGTGTTTTGTGTACTTACTCTGGAAGCGTCGAGCTGGATGTGTGGCATTTGCCAACGAACTTGGTCCTGCGCTGGTTTCGTCCTGCGTAATTCCGACCGTGTTCGAAGCGCACGACTTTCCTGAACGTTCGTTGTTTCTGTATCGCATAATGTTCAAGAGGTTGCGCGCGATACTTGCCACCAATATATGGAAAGAAGGAGCACTTGCAAACCGCTTTCCCGAGCTTGCAGGAAAGATAGTGATGGAAAGGAATGGAGTGGACGTAGAGAAATTCAGCACCTTTAGGAGTATCAAGGAGTGCAGGTCAAAACTCGGGTTAGACCCAGATGCGCAGGTCGTGGTGTACACGGGACATCTCTATGGATGGAAAGGTATCGACACGGCGCTCGCTGCAGCTGCGCGCATGCCCCAAGTGCAGTATTTGTTTGTAGGAGGATCTGCGGAGGAATTGACGAATATGAACAAATATGGCACGGCTTCCAATGTGCGGTTTGTGGGTCAAGTGCCGCACGACCAGGTGCCGCTATGGCAGGGTGCTGCAGACGTGTTGCTGCTTCCTAATACGGCACAAGAAGATATTTCTGCGCAATATACTTCGCCTATGAAGTTGTTTGAATACATGGCAAGCGCACGGCCGATTGTTGCAAGCGATATACCGTCTGTGCGAGAAATCATAGATGAGGAATGCGCGTTTATGTATGAACCCGACGATGCACAAGACCTTGTGCGTGCAGTGACACAAGTGTTGGATGAACCGAACGAAGCAGGCCGACGTGGACTTATTGCCCGCAAGCGAGCAGAATATCATAGTTGGACTCGCCGGGCCGCGCGTCTGCTTAAACGCATATGACGACACTCAATACAATAGGGAAGGGTCTTGCATGGAACACCGTCGCTACTACAGCGGGGAAAATCATCATGTTTGCCAATGTGTTCATCATATTGACGCGCTTATCGGTATACGAGTATGGTCTCTCGCAGCTTGTTCTCTCTGTCATATCTATAATGGGTATCCTACTCCTACCTGGACTCTTTTCCGTGCTGGTTGCCGACTTGGCTCGTGAACGCGGCCAGATGAACTTCATGGGGATGAAAAGCATTTTCTTGGACTACGTAGCTCTTAATGTATCGCTTGGTTTAGTTGCATGGGCAGCCTTGTTTTTCGGCTCTTCGATAGTCGCTAATGTGGTGGGAAATCAGTCTATAGGATTTTTCCTGAAGATTATTTCGTTTTCGTTCCTGCTTGCGCCATGGAGAACGGTCGGGATCACGCTTGCCACGGTCGAGCTGCGGTTCCTTGACCAGGCGTTTTATAGCGTTCTGGAAGAAATTGCAAAAATGGCATACATGCTCTTTTTGTTTTATGTCTTGGGCCAGGGTGTTGAAGGTTTGTTTTATGCTGTTGTGTTCTCTCAGTTCACAGCAATCGTTTTATATATCCCAAGGACAATGTCGGCCTACCGCGTCTTTTCTCATGCACAGGTATCCACGCGCGCGTTTTGGCGGGTGCTACGCGACCATCGCAAATGGAGTATCGCTTCTTCGTATGTCGGCACACTCGGCCAGACTGTGCAGCTGTGGATCATACGCCTGACACTGGGAACAGAAGCTGTGGGTATATTTTCATTTGTTGACGGTATCTCCAGTCAGGTCGCTTCATTGATGCCGCTAGGGAGCATCTTGGCACCTATCCTGCCGCGCTATGTTACAGAAAAGAATAAGTTCAACTCACTTATGCGTGGTGCTATCAAGATGCAGGTAGTCGTTGCGGGTATTCTTATATGCGCCACCTTTATTGGCCTGCCGGTCTTGCTGTATGTCTTCCCTAAATATTCGCATGCAGTACCGCTCCTGATGGTAATGATATTTATTCTGCTGCCAAACAGCCTCATCAGTATTTATACTCCCGCGTTTGCGGCGCTCCAGGAGCAGTTTTCGCTCTTTGTCTCCTCGACAGTCAAGACGCTCCTTATCGCACTATTGACCCCGGTGGGGGTAGCTCTTGTAGGACTCCCGGGTATCGGCCTTGCAGATGTCGCTATACTTTCGCTGAGCGCACTTGAACGCACATGGAGATTCAAGCGACTGGTCCCGACATTTAAAATGTCGTTTCGCGATTTTTTCAAGCTAGAAAACACGGAACGCGAATTGATCACACATGTTTGGAAGCGGTTTTCTCCTACAAATATACTGCAATTGTTCAAATAACATGAAAACGCTTTTTATTACTATTTACGATAGCGATACGGAAAAAAACATCCTGCGCTCGGGAGTTCTTGCCGCTATCCTGAAAGACGACATCCGCGCAGTGCTCCTTATACGCGGTGCAGACAGGCTCGAATATTACGAAAAAAATTTCGCGACTCAAAATGTATTGGTGGAATTGTTGCCCGAGGCAAATTCGTTCATTGAGCGCTTGTGGTACTTTATTGGCTGGAACACTCTACCCACCCAAGCGGTGCGGGTACGGCGCGATCGCTCGCTACAATGGAGCTTATTGCGCAGGGTAGTTGCGTCGCTATTCGGGCTACTTGGACACCTGCGTATATGGCGGGAGCTCTTGCGTCTAGTGTATCGGTATACTCCTGACACCTATGCACCTGCGCTATTCGAAAAATACCAGCCTGATCTGGTGTTTGCGCCGGGCATGTTTTCGCCGGAGGATTTCAGGCTTATGCGCGCAGCACGCAAGCGTGGAGTGCGCAGTATAACCACCGCAAAAAGCTGGGACGTGCTGACCACCAAAGCATTTACTCGTGTTAAAGCAGATCGCATTTTGGTGTTCAATCACTTTAACTACGAGGAAGCGGTACGAATCGGTGACTACGCTCCAGCGTGTGTCACCATAACTGGGTTTCCGCAATTCGATATCTATACGCACCAGGACATATTCCAGTCTCGCGAAGTTTTCTGCGCGGCTATCAATGCCGATCCTCAAAAAAAAATCGTTTTGTTCGGAGTCCCGGGTGATTGGAAAACGCCGCACTCCAAGGACATCCTGGCCGAGCTCGACAACATGATAGAGCAAGGAAAATTCAAGAAACCGCTTCAGGTTCTTGCGCGCTTCCATCCAAAATATAGTGACTCGAGCGAAGGCCTCGACGCCCGGCATATCATTTTTGACCGCCCTGGTAGTCGGTTTAGCAGCGCAACCACATTCGGTTTAGATGCGGGTGTGGGGAGTACTATCCAATGGCGGTTCGAGGACAAGGATATCGTCCATTTGGCAAACTCCATTCACCATAGTGAAGTGGTGGTTAACACAGACTCGACACTGACCCTTGATGCCGCAGCTAATGATAAGCCGTCGATATTGATCGCGTACGATGGCAATGCGAAATTGCCTTACAAAGAATCTATTGCATATATATATGAACGAGACCATTACCAGACCGTCATAAAGACAGGCGGTGTGGTCCTGGCACATAGCCATAACGAGCTTGCCCAATACATAGATACGTTTGTGGAAAATCCCGAGCACTTGAGGACAGAGCGCGAGCTCCTCAAAGTAAAACTGCTGTACAAGCTGGATGGCAAGAGCGCAGAACGCGCAGGAACAGCGGTCGTGGACATGTTGAAGTAATGCGGTATAAATAGTATCTATGCCTAAGGTATTGGGGATAATAGGCGCGCGATCTGGCTCGAAGGGCATTCTTGACAAGAATATCCGTCTGCTTGCTGGCAAGCCGATGTTTGCTTGGATAGCTGAGGCTGCACAAAAGTCCCGGTACGCTCCGCGCATTATCATGTCGACCGACTCTGCCGAATATGCCAAGCTGGCGAACCATTTCGGTGTTGAGACTCCTTTCATGCGCCCTGCGGAACTGTCTGGAGATTCCGTGCCCGATTTCGATTACTTGTATCATGCGGTGAAATGGATGGAAGAACATGAAGATTTTGTGCCGGACATAATCGTGCGTTTACCTCCCACGAGCCCGCTATGTACTCCCGAACATATCGATGCATGTATCGATTTGCTTGTGCAGGACAGTGGTGCAGATTCTTCGCGGACAATCACTAAGGCGCCGAAACACCCATACAAACTCTGGAAAAAAGAAGGGGAGTATCTCGTGCCATTTTTGTCGGAGGAATATATAGGTCTCAAGGATGCACATAATTTGCCGCGGCAATCATTCCCTGAGGCGTACCAGCACGTGGATGTTATTGCACTGCGCCACGCGACACTCATGGATAATAAATCGATGGCCGGAGAACATATTCGGTTTTTTGAGATCAAAAAGGAAGAGGCTATTGATATTGACGACGAACTGGGGTTTATGGTGGCAGAGCAGCTTCTCAAACAGCGCTCCGGTCTTTGATATATTAGGAGAGTCATATGAACGTACAAGTCATTGTGTTCGATTTTGACGGAGTTATCGTATCCCATTCCGAGTTCTTTAAGGAGGTGGCGTGGTTGCAGGTATTTGCGCCATATACGGGCCGATATGAAGCCGCCTTTGCAGAAGCCCGTTTGATGTACGGATGGGGAAAGAAGGGCGACCGCTTCGATATATTGCGGCATGTCTACGAAAAAATAGGTGAGCCTGCCGAATTGATTCCGGCATTGGTAGAGTCGGGTGCTCGGATGTTTGATGTTCTAGTGCAGAAAAGCATTCTTGAGGCAGGGGCTGTGCCGGGGGCTGCAGATGTGCTTGCGCAGCTGAACTCCCAGTATCCGCTGTACATCAATTCTGGTACCGCACAGCTCGCCCTGGCGAGAAGTATCCAAAGTCTTGGCCTCATGTCGCATTTTAAAGGAACGCTGGGTGGACCCACAAGCAAGTCAGAAAACATGCGGACTATATCCGAGCAGACAAGCACGGGTCTCGACGCCATACTCCTGGTGGGTGATAGTGTAGGGGATACTACCGCTGCTCTTGAAACTCGTTGTCAGTTCATTGGAGTTGCAAATGAATGGAACCGTTGGGACAGAAATCCTCAAACATTTCCGCTTATCCGCGACCTGCGCGAACTACCAGGACTATTGACATAACGCACACTTGTAGTGTATTGTTATGTCTCCGATGTTCTTTCAGAAAGGCATGCGATGAATACGTTAGAAGGACACACCTCTGTGCCGCCCGTGTTCCCCAAGCCCATTGATGTAGGTGAGCGGCCCTGGGGTCGGGAAATCCTCCTCGTGCTCATTCCTGGCGTCTTGTCACTCAAGCGTCTGGAAATCAATGCCGGGTTCAAGGGCGGCTTGCAGCGTCATCACAAAAAAAACGAGTGCGGCTATATACTCAGTGGCACGCTAATGTTCCGGTACGATCCGGGCAATGGTGTCCTCTTGGAGCGCACGCTCCGAAAAGGAGAAGCGCTACACATCCCTCCGGGATGCGTACATCAAGAAGAGGCGCTGACCGACGTGGTCATTATCGAGGCCTCGACTCCGCACTTCAACGACCGGGTCCGCATGGAACCGGCCTATGGGATGCAAATTCCCGAAGGCGGCCTGCCCTCGACGACCCCGGAAGAGGTCGAACTTAGATAGTTCAACAGTCCCTCAGCTTGCGCTGAGGGACTTTTTTATTGGATTGTAATGAAACCCAGGGGCATATATACTTGTTGTACATATTATGAAAATACAACTAACGGCGAACCTTAAAAGGCTCTTTAGCTTGCTTCCAACTAGTGTAAAAATCGGGACGCGTCGCGTAGGCAAAGGCTACCCAGTCTTTGTCATTGCCGAGATCGGCAACAACCATAATGGTGACTTCGACCTTGCTATGCAGACTATCAAAGCTGCAAAAGATGTCGGTGCCGATGCTGTCAAGTTCCAGAAACGTGATGTCGACATCGTGTTCACTAAAGAAATGCGTGAGATGTCATATGATAATCCTCGTTCGCTCGCTCCCACATACGGAGAACACCGCAAAAAGCTTGAGTTCGATCGCGACCAGTTTGTTGCTCTCAAGGACTACGCAGAGAGCCTCGGTCTTATTTTCTTTGTGACACCATTTGACGAGCACAGTGCCGACTTCCTCGAATCGATCGGTGTGCATGCGTATAAGATCTCCTCGTTTGACGTAAGCAATATCCCACTTCTGGAGCACGTTGCCAAAAAAGGGAAACCGATTCTCTTGTCGACTGGCATGTCTACGCTCGACGAGATCGACCACGCGGTTGAGACTATCCTTAACCACAACGAGCGTCTCATCATCAACCACTGCACCTCTATCTACCCGACACCGGACGCGGACATCGACCTCAACATGGTCGCCGTGCTCAAAGGCCGTTATGTGCCACTACCAGTAGGATATTCTGGACACGAGCCTGATATTTTGGCGACCGTCGCCTCTATCGGCTTGGGTGCCCATACAGTCGAGCGCCACTTTACGCTCGATAAGACTATGCGCGGTTCCGACCACCATATGTCGATTAACCCTGTGGAGTTTGCAGAAATGGTCAACCAGATCCGCCGTCTAGAAGTAATTCTCGGCTCTGCGGAAAAGACTATCCACGACGCCGAAGTGCCCATCCGCGAAAAGCACGGCAAGAGCGTAGTCGCTAAACATTCTATCAAGGCAGGCTCTGTAATTTCTGCGCACGACCTGATGCTGAAAAGCCCTGGGACCGGGATCAAACCGGTAGATCTCGATAAATTGCTGGGCAAAGTTGCGCCTATCGATGTTGAAGAAGACACTCTTTTGCCGCTTGAAGCACTAACTTGGTAATACGCAGTCTATGATACGAGGGTTGCGACGGATCGGCGAGCTTTTTTCAAAACGCAAACAATTAGGTTTGCGTTTTTCTGAATTGGTGTACCTCTATATCGACAAGCATATCCCGACTGTCTTCGGTGTGCTCGACTACCCACGCGTACAGATACGGCTGATGGTAAATGGGGCTATAGATATCCTGCGCCTGAGTTCCGTCAGCAAAGAACCTGAAACAGTAGAGTGGCTCGAAGACCGAATCAAGCCGGGCAGCGTGTTGTACGATATCGGAGCCAATGTCGGCGCATATTCACTCATTGCAGGGGCTCTCGGCAAAGGCAGGGCACACGTCTTCGCAATTGAGCCGAGCTTCACCAATTTCTATTCGCTCTCGCGCAACGTCCTGCGCAACAATCTCCAAAACTGCGTGCAACCTTTGTATATCGCGCTGAGCAACACATCAGGCACACAAAAATTATTTTTTTCGCACATCGACTCGGGTGCCGCAAAACATTCTATCGGAACATCTGCCCAAGGTGATTCCGCACAGCTGTACATGCAGGTGCCCATCACTACATTCGATTTGATGATAGAGAGCTACGGTCTTCCGGCGCCTACACTCATAAAAATCGACGTCGACGGCTTTGAATATGAAGTGGTTAAAGGGGCAGGGAAGACCTTGTCGCTGCCGGACCTCAAATCGGTGCTTATCGAGATCGACCTCGATTCCGAACATGGTAAGGAAATAGAGCAGCTTATTTTGTCGCACGGTTTTGCGTTGACTGCGCGTCATCCGCGCTCCCGCGGGCAGAGCAATCGCATCTTTAATTATATTTTCGACCGGGTCTCGTAACAGGAGAGGTTATTGACTTTTGTATGGTATATATGGTATAATATACCACGGTAGTACCGCCACATGTTGGCAAACATTAGGAGAGATGAGTGCAGAAAACCGATCAAAGGATCGCTGGAATATGTAGAGATATGGGCGCGGCCAATTGTGTTGGGCCCACGCTCGAGCGCCTTGCTGCTGTGGGCTGCGAAGTCCAGGTTTTTATGGACAGCGCCGGCAAAGGAACTTCCACGCTCAAGGAAAAGAATATTTCCTACCAGCTGGTCGACGATGAGTCGGACCTGATGGAGAAGCTCGGCGAGTTCCAGCCTCATGCTGTTGTTGTTGGTCTATCGGCCCCGCGCGGGCCGGTGGAATCGGCGGCAGACCATTTTGCAATGGAGAGCAGGACTCCGCTGGTCCATATCGAGGACTATTACGGAAGCTTCAGTCGAGCCCATATCACGCCCGACCTTGTCGTCACTATCGACACTGCCGCGCACGACCTGGTTCGGCAAGAATATCCGCATGCGCGCATCGTGTGTGCGGGATTGGCCGGCATCGCGCCGATCCATCCCCGCCAGTCGCTGGTCGACAGGTTCGACCAGATTCGCAAAGACCACGACTGCAAGATCGTCGTCTACACAGACGGCGATACTCATGCCGAGTCGGGCTTGCGATTATTTCTGCAATCGCTCGACCTCACCCGGACGCCGTGGGTGCTTCTGCCCCACTTCCATCCCAAATATGTGGGACAGAAGACGGGCAGTGGAACGTATGGCGAACTCTGGGAGTCGATGCTGACGCCATATCGCAAACGCGGACTGGTCATCGACGCCTCGGAACCCGCCGACGAAGTGGTGCAATGCGCCGACTTGGTCGCGTCTGGCTACAGCACGTTGCTGTTCCGGGCGCTATCAGCGAAGAAAACGCCGCTGACGCTGTGGAACGATGAGACGAAGCAGACGCTCATGTACAAGATGAAGCTTGCCGAGACGCCGCTGATGATGGGAGGGAAGACTCCGGTCATCACAGGGCCCGTCTCGCTCGACGATATCTTGGCGAGTGCTGCGCCCGACGTCGACCTGCAGCCGTTTGATGCACACCGTGCGGCCGAAGCGGTCTTAGGACTGCTATGAATATATATGCCCGAGGGGAAACCCTCGGGCATTTTTTTGTCTGTTTTGCCCGCGCACGGAGCGTGGTATAGTATCAGCCATATGATGTATCCGAAGTTTTTGCGGTGGTTGGTGCTAGGCCTTATTTCTATTATTTTCTTGGTTCCATTTATTGTTGCAGATGGCTCGTTCTGGCCGAATATGTTCTTCCCGTTCATTACAGGCAAAGCGTTCGCATTCCGTATCTTGGTTGAGCTGTTGCTGGGCGCATATATCATGTTGGCGTTGCGCGAACCAAAGTACCGACCTCGCATGTCGGTGCTCATGTGGGCAGTCGTCGGGTTTGTTGGATGGATGGGTATCGCTACAATCTTGAGCGTTGACCCGATCAAGAGCTTTTGGAGCAACTTCGAACGTATGGAAGGCTATCTGACGATCCTGCACCTCTTTGTGTACTGCGTGGTCATCGGCGCCGTTGTCACTGCAGAAAAATGGTGGAACCAGCTTTTCCGCCTTTCTGTCGCGCTTGCTGCATTTGAGGCATTTTACGGCCTGTGCCAAATAACAGGCTGGTTGGGGCTTTCCCCATCCTCACAGTCGGGCAACCGTGCGGACGGCCACTTCGGTAACGCTACCTACTTGGCGGTGTATATGCTCTTCAACATTTTCATCACATGTTTTATGTTGATACGCGAGCGCAAGTCAGCAACTATGCAGTCGCTCTACGGTGTCGCGCTCTTGCTCCAGTTCATCACGTTGTACCTCACTGGTACTCGCGGCGCGCTCTTGGGTGTTATCGCAGGTCTGATTGTTGCAGGTGTCTGGGTTGCGTGGCGCGCAAAGGGTGCCGAATGGAAAACCTTGCGACGTGTGGCTCTGGGTGGTCTGGTGGCGATAGTGGTTGTGGTAGGTGCGTTCATCGCGATCCGCAATACCGACTTCGTTAAAAACTCCCCGGGCCTTTCACGTATCGCGTCTATCTCGATCAATGACGACACGATTCGCGCCCGCATACTCTATATCTGGCCGGAAGCATTCCAGGGCTTTAAGGAGCGCCCAGTACAGGGCTGGGGTCAGGAAAACTTTAACTTCGTATTCAACAAGTTTTACAGCCCAGAAATGTACGCGCAGGAGCAGTGGTTTGACCGCGCACACAATGCGTTTATCGACTGGCTCGTCAACGGCGGTCTTCCTGCATTTGTACTTTATATATCGCTCTTCTTGCTTGCGATGTGGGCTATTATCCGCTCGGAGCTGAGTGTTCCTGAGCAAGCGGCGATGCTCGGGCTTTTGGTGGCGTATGGCGTAAACAATCTCGCTGTGTTCGATAACTTAGGAAGCTACATGTACTTCTTCCTTATCATTGCGTTCGCTCACGGGCTGTCCCGCATGCGTCCACACAAGTTTGCGTGGAGTCAGCGCGCGATAGGGGAACATGGTCTTGCTATTGCAGCTCCCATTGTCCTGGTGGTAACTGTGCTTGGTGTGTGGGTTATTAACGCGCCAGCTATTGCGCGTGCGCGCGGCATACTCGATGCGATTATCCCTGTCGTACAGGTTCAGACCAATGGCGGCACGGTCTCGCAGCCAAAAGACCCAGCACTCAACCTCGCGTCATTCATCAGCGCGTTTAATGGCACCTCGACCTGGCCAGGCACACCGCTTGGCAAGCAAGAAGTCGCCGAGCAGATGCTCCAATTCGGCTCATCAAACGTGGCAACTTCTCAGACTATCGACCCGGGGTTTAAGGCGCAGTTCTACCTCGCGGCACGCGACATCATGATCCAGGTAATAGCTCAACGTCAGCATGACGCGCGTCTCGAGCTCTTTATGGGCACTTTCTCGGCATCGTTTGTGCAACCAACGGAGGCTGATAAATACCTGACCATGGCGCTTGCCGATTCCCCTAATAAACAGCAGATACTGATGGAGATGGGTATATCGAAGCTCAATACTGCAAACAAAGCCGATGCGGTGGGGCCACTCAAGCAGGCATTTGAGGGGGCGCCTGCTTACGACCAGGCTCGCATATTGTACGCCGCAGGGCTCATGTACAGCGGTCAGCAGGCAGCTGCAGATGCTCTTTTGACCGAGAGATACGGTTCACCTATTGTCGACAATGCGCAGATCTTGCAAGTCTATCTCGATCTCAAGCAGTACTCGCGTGCAATCGCTATCTGGCAAAAGCGCATAGACGCTGACCCTACTAACGGGCAACAACATGTAGGTCTCGCATCTATATATTTTGGAATGGGTGATAAGGCAAAAACTATCGCAGAGCTTGAAGCTGCAGCTAAACTTTCGCCAGACTTAGCGGCGCAGATTACACAGCTGATTGCAGGCATCAAAGACGGTACTATCAAACCACCGCAGAAATAAGAAACACACATATGCAGGAAAACGTGCCACTCGCCGAGTTTACGACTTTTAAACTTGGCGGCCCGGCACGTTTTTTTGTGCGTGTGAGTTCTGCTGCCGAGCTACAAGAAGCGCTTGCTTTTGGAGAGCATAAAAATCTTGCGGTGTTGGTGTTCGGTGGCGGGTCAAATCTTTTGATAGGGGAGAAAGGATTTGACGGATTGGTTATCAAGATAGAACTGCACGGCATCAGTGCTGTGCCGGATGACAACGGCAATGTGGCTCTGAGTGTTGCTGCGGGAGAGAATTGGGATGAGCTGGTGGCGCACACCTGCGCGCAGGGTTGGTGGGGTCTGGAAAACCTTTCGGGTATCCCCGGCACAGTAGGCGCGGCACCTGTACAAAATATCGGAGCCTACGGCGCGGATATTTCACACACATGCACTCAAGTTGAGGTATACGACAGGCAATGTAAACAAATAGTAATACTGTCGGCGTCAGAGTGCGCATTTGCATACCGCGACAGTATGTTTAAACAACAGGTTGGGCGGTATATTATTATGCGCGTGTATTTTGCGCTTTCTACAGCCGCACAACCCAACACTGCGTACCGTGACTTGAGCGAAGCATTTAGCACTCATGCACCTACTATGCCTCAAGAAGTGCGTGCGGCAGTCTTGGCTATACGCGCGCGCAAATTCCCCGATCTAAATATTGAAGGAACAGCAGGTTCGTTTTTCGTAAACCCTGTGGTTAGTGCCGAAAAGGCCGCTGCCTTGGCTGCACAGTATCCTGATTTGCCACAATATGATGCAGAAGGAGGAAAGAAGGTGTCCTTGGCCTGGATACTCGACAAAGTATTGAATGCGAAGGGCATGAGTGTCGGAGGTGCGCGGCTTTTTGAGAAACAACCGCTTGTTGTGGCGACAAACAACACTGCAACTGCAGACAACGTGATGCAATTAAAAGACAGTGTTATTGCTCAAGTGAAAGAAAAAGTCGGTATAGATGTTGATGTGGAAGTTAGAATCATCATATAGCGCAATATTTTTTTGCAAATAAATTAAAAAAATATTTTTATATTTATTTTTTTATAAAAAAGATATCCACAGAAACAAAATTAAATTTCATTGTGCATACATACAACATGATTGATACTTATGTTAGAGCATCGATATTTGCTCGCGTGTGTTCCCCTACGAAATTCACGCGAACAAGGTCGATCGATGCGAAGCAAACCTAGCGATTTTCGCACAAACTATATGGCAGCAAAAAAGAAGAAAGCAGCAAAGAAGAAGCACCGCTAAATTGCGGGCAGCTTTAGAGCTGATCCTCTCGATAGAAAAGTCTCGCAGCAATGCGAGATTTTTCTTTTTGTGATAGTATTTCTCAATGTTTTCACTATCTAAGCTCCTAGGTGGTGGTGCTGGCCAGATCCCTGCCCAGTACCAGGCAATTGTTGGCAAAATCAATGGTTTTGAGCCACATTTTGAGGCTTTGTCAGACGAGGTGCTGCGTAATACTACGCACGACCTGCGCAACCGTATCATGGCAGGTGAGACCCTCGAGGAACTTATTCCAGAGGCATTTGCCGCTGTCCGCGAGGCAGCACGTCGCACGCTCGGTATGCGCCACTTCGATGTGCAGATGATAGGCGGTTTAGTGCTCCACAACAAAGCAATCGCCGAGATGAAAACTGGCGAAGGTAAGACGCTTGTTGCAACGCTGCCGGTGTTTCTCAATGCATTGATGGCAAAAGGCGTGCACGTTGTCACTGTCAACGATTATTTGGCGCGACGCGACGCGGTGTGGATGGGGCAAGTATACGCAGCGCTTGGTATGAGTGTCGGTATCATCAATACTGATGCGTCATACCTATATGATGCAACGCACACGCATGCCGAAGCTGACCGGCTGCGCGACGAGGAAGGGGCTTTCCATGTTGTGCACGAATTTTTGCGCCCGGTTAACCGCCGTGCCGTATACGAAGCAGACATTACCTATGGCACTAACTCGGAATTCGGTTTTGATTATTTGCGCGACAATATCGCGTACAACCCTAACGAACTGCGCCAGCGCGGACACTACTTTGCCGTAGTGGACGAAATCGACTCGATCCTGATCGACGAAGCTCGTACCCCGCTTATTATTTCGGCGCCCACGACCGAGTCGGAAAACCTGTATCGCCAGTTTGCGGACATGGCTCGCACGATGACGCTCGACGTTGACTACACCGTGGATGAAAAACGCCGCGCTATCAGTTTGACCGATGTGGGTATATCAAAAGCAGAAAAAGCGCTTGATATCGAAAACTTGTATACCGACAAGGGAATTAAATACGTGCACCATCTGGAGACTGCGGTGCGCGCACAAGCCCTCTTTCATAAAGATAAAGAATATGTCGTGCGCGATGGGCAGATAATCATTGTGGATGAGTTTACCGGCCGCATGCAGCCAGGTCGCCGCTGGTCAGAAGGCCTGCACCAGGCAGTCGAAGCTAAGGAACATGTCGAGGTCCAGAAGGAAAGCCGCACCTTTGCCTCGATCACGTACCAAAACTACTTCCGCCTGTACGATAAGTTGTCAGGTATGACTGGTACTGCCAAGACATCGTCGGAAGAGTTTTACAAAGTGTATGAACTCGACGTGGTAGAAATCCCGACCAACCGTGCCGTTGTGCGTAAAGACCAAAACGATCTTATCTTCCAGACCGAGGGAGGGAAGTTCTCGGCGCTTGCCCGCAAGGTCAAAGAGCTGCACCAGAAAGGCCAACCTGTGCTAGTGGGCACCGTCTCGATTGAAAAAAACGAGCTCCTCGCGGCGTATCTCAAGCGCGAGGGGATACCGCATGAAGTTTTAAATGCAAAGAACCATGACCGTGAAGGCGAGATCATCGCCGAGGCAGGTAAAAAAGGCAAAGTGACGGTCGCTACCAACATGGCTGGCCGCGGTGTCGACATTAAGCTCGGTGGCGCTGTGCCCGACATTGAGGCTGCGCAAGAGGTCAAGGACCTCGGCGGCTTGTTTGTCATCGGAACTGAGCGCCATGAAGCACGTCGCATCGACAACCAATTGCGCGGCCGTGCCGGTCGTCAGGGGGACCCGGGCGAGACCCAGTTTTTTGTATCGCTCGACGACAGTTTAATGCGCATCTTTGCTTCGGACACGCTCAAGAATTTGCTCGGCCGCTTTGGTATACCCGAAGATGAACCGATTGAAAATAAAATGGTGTCGCGTTCGCTTGAAAGCGCCCAGACAAAAATCGAAGGGTTTAACTTTGATGCACGCAAACATGTGCTCGAGTTCGACAACGTCTTGGACAAGCAGCGCCGTGCAATATATGAGCGTCGTCGCAAGATACTCCAGGGCTCTCTCGACGAGGTGTCTGATGTGTTGGCAGAGCTTGCAGGGGACAATGCCGAGGCTAAACAGGTCTTGGAGAAACAACAAAGCGCATTTGGCCGCTCCGACTTCCTGTCGGCAGCGCGGGGCGTGGTGTTGCAGACCATGGACCAGCTGTGGGTAGAGCATTTGGAAAGCATGGAATACCTGCGCGGAAGCGTGAACTTGCGTGCATACGGCCAGCGCGATCCTCTGACCGAGTACCGTCGCGAGGGCACCCAAATGTACAAGCAGATGGAAATGATGCTCGCGGACCAAGTCTTCCAGATTTTGGAAAATATGCAGACTAGTGCGGTACAGGGCGCGAGCGTATCGCTTGCGGCTGCAATTCCTGAAATGGCAGCACTCGCAGCCCAAGGAAATATGCAAAACATCTCAACGGAAATCGGCCGTAACGACCCATGTCCATGTGGCAGCGGTAAAAAATGGAAAAACTGTGGCCTCCAGAACACTGCGGAACATGTGCAGTTGATGGCTGCAAAGCAATAGCTTTTGGTATCGGCATGTGCCATAGTTTTGTTAGTTGATCACAGGAGGGTAATATGGGGACCATCCTTTCTTTTGAAGACGCACAAGAAAAAAAGCTTCGCCCTAAAAAAGCTTTAAAGTTGAAGTTGCCGAAGCGAAATATGATCGAGCTGGACGTAGCCGATCGTGAGATAGACTTTTGCGGTCATGTGCTTGCAAAGGTCAGGCCGGCTCAAGACAAAATAAGTATCACGATGCATGATAAACCTGTTGAAGGTCGGCCGTTTGGCGCATGCAGGTTCACTCGCGCCCAGTGGTCTGCATTCAAAGAGGAAGTTGAGAGGCTATTAAGTCTTCCTCGCAAAAAATAAAGCCCCAGCCGCTCACAACAGAGCGGCTTTTTCTTTTGTTGTTTTTGTGGCATAGTGCACGCAGGAGTATTCCTAGTACAGGAGATAGCAGATGAGCACGCCGCCCTTTGAGGTTCTTGGGGGACAGCTCGGCCTCAAGTACCATATCCAGCCTGATAATTTCAACCTCCAGGACGAATATATCTTTGCAAATTGCTTCGGCAAATTCGAAATCGAAGGGGCTGCGATACGGCTCTTGAGTTTTTTCCAGACTCGTGGCGCATGGTGCGCCTTTACTGCCGAGGAACTCGTTCATCATTATCAATTAAAGAACTGGAACCCGGATCGGATGTTCTACGGTCTTTTGGGGCGTTGGTTTGATGATGGAGATATGGGAACTTGGAAAGATCCAGCGGACACCTTTATCGTAAAGGATGAGGCGGGTCGATATTGTGTCACCAACCTTTTCGTCGAGCGCTGTGCCCGCAATCTTAAAAAAGCAGTATAACCGCCCACTCTTGGGCGGTTTTTTATTGCTCCAAGCGGGTGTATTATTACTGGAATGCCAACAGTCGGCCAACACTACCGCCACTACAAAGGGACAGAATATGTCGTTATTGCTTTGGCCAAGCACAGCGAGACAGAAGAAGGCTTGGTTATTTACCAAGATGTCGGTTCATCCGAGAAAATCTGGGCGCGACCAACCTCAATGTTTGTAGAGACTGTCGAAATAGATGGTGTCACTCAGCTGCGCTTTACGCCCATTGTATAAGTATGCGTACCAATGTATCAGCGGGCGGGATTGTTATGGCACCTACGGGTCGTATCATATTGGTGCAACAGCATGGCAATAGCTGGTCGCTCCCCAAAGGCGGAGTAGAAGAAGGGGAAGATGTCCTGGTCGCGGCCAAGCGAGAAATCTGGGAAGAGACCGGTTTGGACAAGCTAACCTATATCAGCGAACTTGGGAGATACGCGCGCAAGTCTATCGCGCCAGGCGGCCACGGCGAGACCAACCAGTATGGTGTACGCACCCGCGTGCTCTTTTTGTTCACTACTGATGCAGAGGCAGTACGCGAGCGTCCTGATCCAACAGGGGAGATTTCCGACATTCGTTGGGTCACGTACACCGAGGCTCTCGAGCTTCTGACACTTCCCAAAGATGCCGAGTTTTTGCGCTCAGTTGATGAAGAA
>JAQBQX010000007.1 GCA_028286785.1 Candidatus Adlerbacteria bacterium | reverse complement strand
AGGGTCCAAACTACCCGTACTCCTATGTGACATATATTATACTACAGTATCCCAAATTCTTCAAATACTCTGCGGTAGAGCTCTATGGTCGCTTTTGCGTCGCGCTCGGTTAAAGGAAAGGCCTCGCCAAGGTGCGCTACCGTGTTGCGCATCTTGTGTGCCTCCCACGCCAGGTTGATAGTCGTAAATTGCAGCGGATTTGCATGCTTAAGCTGCTCGCCAAGAGTGTCCCCCGGATATCCGCGATCACTCAGCAGCTGCGCAAGCATAACATCAGCCTCCAAAATTGCACGACGCCAGTCACCATCATTTGGCGAATTGACTAGTGCCACGACTGTATCCCATCGTGAGTTGGTTCCGACATGTTCTGTGTGCGCATGGCGGGCATGTTCTTCATGCTCCAGGTGATGGAAGCCCCCATGCTCTACCTGATGCGTGCGGATGCGGACATACACGACAAGAACCACAAGCAGCACAGTCAACACCATGCCAAAAATACCGATAGTTTCCATCCAGAAAAATATCGTACTCGTTAGATGATGTGCAGAAAGATCGACAAAGAAGTGGATCTTCAGGAGCGAATCTACTGCATGCGCAAAAATGTACTCAGGGTTAACCGATGGTGTGGAGTCCATGTACCTCTATTGTAGTACAAGTTTTGAAGTACTACTGCTCGAAAGCTTTAGCCACTTCAAACAATGTAGCTTCTGCACCATGTGCTGCAGTCAACTGCAGTCCGACTGGCAATTGGTTACCGTCGCGATCAACTGTGCCCATAGGTATAGAAATGGCGGGATTGCCGGTAAGGTTCGCAGTTACGGTAAAGATGTCGAGCAAGTACATTGCCAGCGGATCAGACTTTTCTCCAAGCCGGGTGGCCGGACAAGGAGCAGTTGGCGTTGCAATGACATCGATGCCATCCAGCGCCGCGGCTACCTCGCGCGCAAGTTGCGTGCGGGCAATGGTTGCCTTGCCATAATATGCATCGTAATAGCCCGAAGAAAGCACATAGGTCCCGAGCATGATGCGGCGGCGTACTTCGGGGCCAAAACCAATTTCGCGGGTTGTCGCATAGTCGTCGATCAAGTTCTCGCCCTTTACTGACAAACCGTAGCGGACACCGTCAAAGCGCGCCAAGTTACTCGATACTTCGGCGGGCATGATGACGTAGTACACGGCAAGCGCGAGTGATGCCGATGGGATAGAGACATCTACGACTTTATAACCCTGGGCGCGCAATGCATCGAGACTTTGTTCAAATTGGGCAAGCACATCGGAATCAACGCCTTCTTTGAGCAAATCACGGGGCACGCCGATGGTTTTATTTTGTGGCTGTGTCGTATAGGTAGCCAGGTCGACAGAAGTACTATCAAGCGGATCAAGTCCCGCAATTGCATCAAACAACATTTGCGCATCTGTCACATTTTTTGCAAAGGGACCTATTTGGTCGAGGCTCGAACCCATTGCCATTAGTCCCGAGCGCGATACTGCGCCATAGGTTGGCTTGAGACCGACCATGCCGCAAAAGCTTGCTGGCTCACGGATCGAGCCGCCAGTGTCGCTGCCCAAACTTGCCAATGCCAAGTTTGCTGCCACTGCTGCAGCCGAGCCACCGGAGGAGCCGCCCGCTACGCGCGACGTGTCATGCGGATTTTTAGTTGGGCCAAATGCAGAGTTTTCTGTCGAGCCGCCCATCGCGAATTCGTCCATGTTGGTGCGGCCTAAAAATACCACGCCCGCCTCCTTGAGTTTGCGGATAGCTGTCGCATCATAGGCGGCAGTATAGTTCTCGAGCATTTTTGACGCAGCAGATGCGCGACGGCCCTCAATCAATATGTTGTCTTTGATTGCAAGCGGTATACCAAGCAAAGGATGGCTTGTTTTGCCGTCTTTCTCATCCTGTGCACGGCGTGCATCTGCTGCCAGAGCTTGCTCCTCAATATCATCAAAAACCTCGAGGTACACATTGAGCTCGGCGTTCTTGTCATTAATCGCATCTTTGTAAGCACGCGCCAAGCCGACCGCCGAATATTCTTTCGTGGCTAATTTTGCAGACGCTTCAGCAATGGTCAGGGTCGTAAGGTCGATCATAGTTACTCGTCTTTCTGGATTATCTTTCGTACAACATTAAAGCCGTCCTTCTCTTCCGGAAAGGCCTGTACGAGCACATCGCGGCGACCCACCATCGCGACTATATCGCGCTCGGCATACGGCACGTCTTCGCGCATCACATTGTGATGTTCAGGAACAGATGCTTCGACTGTGGAAGACACCGCATTCACTTGTCCCACGTAATCTAATATAGTTGAAAAATCGTTCTGCAGACCGACAGCTTCTGCTTTGGTGATCTTGACCCGAGCCAGTCCTGCCAGGGCTAAAATGTCTTGTAGGGAGATCATGCTGCAATACTACACTACGCAGAGTGCTTTTGTAAAAGCGCCAGAAACTCCGCTTCGTTCATGACGGTCACTCCCAGTTCACGTGCTTTGTCTAATTTCGAGCCAGCCTCCTCCCCCGCAACAACTGCATATGTCTTTTTTGAAACCGAACCCGAGACATCGCCACCAAGTTTACGTAGCACTTCTTTAGCTTCATCGCGGCCCATAGCAGCCATTGTGCCCGTGAGCACAAATGTCTTGCCAGCAAGCGGCAGCGCAGCCAAGTCGGCTAGCGCTGCAAAATCAGGGTTTACTATATGAATCAGTTTTTGCAGACGCGCCAGCAATTCTATATGTATGTCCTCGGCAAACCACTCCGCAATTGCCTTGGCGACAATGGGGCCAATGCCGTTTATGTTTGAAAGTTCTTCCTCGCCCGCTTTGGCAAGTGCATCAAGCGTTTTATAATTGCGCGCCAGCAAAAGAGCTGTCTCTTCCCCGACATGTGGGAGCGACAGCCCGGTAATCAGACGCGCCAGCGTTACCCGCTCCGCCACCTTGGCGATCGAACTTACCAGTTTTTTTGCAGACACTTCCGCAAAACCCTCAAGCGTGAGGAGGTCTCCTTCTGTCAGGGTAAAAAAATCATCGAAATGCTGGACCAGCCCTTTTTCAAGCAGCGCATCCACGGTCGAGGGCCCGAGCCCTTCTATATTAAGCGCGCCCTTGCTCGCAAAGTGGCGGAAGGTCCTGCGAAGCTGCGCAAACGAATTTTTATACACACATCTCCATGCAGCAGTGCCTGGGACGCGCTCGATGCGACCATCGCCTCCACAGTCAGGGACATGGGTCGGCCACTTGAACTTCTTTTCCCGGCCAGTGCGCAGCTCGGGCAGCACCTGCACAATGTCAGGGATTACGTCCCCCGCTTTTTGCAGTATCACCGTATCGCCCACGCGCACGTCCAGGCGGTTGATCTCGTCCTCGTTATGGAGCGTTGCCCGCGACACCACCGTACCAGCCACTGACACGGGGCGCAGGTGCGCCACCGGGGTGAGAACCCCCGTGCGGCCGATCTGGAGCACAATATCTTCCACCACAGTGGTCACTTGCTCGGCAGGAAATTTAAACGCGATAGCGAACCGCGGGGCTTTGCCAGTAAATCCGAGCCTCTCTTGGAGCTCGTGCTTGTTCACCTTGACCACTATCCCGTCTACCCAATAGCCCTGGGCTTTGTTTTTGCTTTTCCATTGCTCCCAATATGCAATGACCCCCGCAACTCCTATCACTTTAGTGAAGTGCTGGTTCACCTTAAAGCCAAGTCCCTGCAGATATTGAAGTTCCTTATCTTGGGTTTCGGGCAGGTCTTCGGATGTCTGTGCCACGTCATATATAAATGTGTCGAGTTTGCGCGACGCCGCAACCTTAGGGTCGAGCTGCCGTATGGAACCCGCCGCCGCATTGCGCGGGTTAGCAAACACAGGTTCATGTGCCGCTTGGCGCTCCTTGTTCACGGCTTCGAGAGTTTTTTCGCTCATCCATATTTCGCCTTCAACCACGATATCGACCTCGCGCGACAATGACAACGGTACAGACTCGATGGTGCGTACATTGTGCGTCACATCCTCGCCCACCACACCATCCCCGCGCGTAGCGGCGGTCATTAATACTCCCCGTTCATACGTTAGGACAACTTTGAGCCCATCGATTTTAAGCTCGCAAGTATATTCGATTTCCTCGGCTGTCCCAAGCATTCGCTTTACTCGAGCATCAAAGTCGACAATATCACTTTCCGAAAATGCATCATTAAACGACCACTGGGTTATTTTGTGCGTGACTTTTTTAAATTGAGGCAAGGGCACACCTGCCACACGCTGAGTCGGGCTATCAGGAGCAATAAGGCTCGGGTACTCGGCCTCCAGCTCCGCCAACTCATGCATCAGCGAATCCCGAGCTGATTCGGGTATAAGCTCCCGGTCATAGACATGGTAGCTGCGGCGATACTCATTAATAGAGTCTTTGAGCTTGCGGTAGCGCTCTATAATATCCTTATTTGCATCCCGGGAGGACATGCTAAGAGTATACCGGAGACAGCGGCATGGCGTTAGTAATCTACTTGCAAAGTACGCTCGAGCCTATTGGGAGCACCTGCGTTGCAGGTATTGTATCCGTGGGAAACTATGGTCGTTTTTTGGGGAGTGGCCTGTTTGTAAATGGTGACCAAGGTGCAAGGTGACGCAACCGAGTCGCCTACCGTAATTTCAAACGTACTCGTTGCCTGTGTAGCTGTCACCTGTGGCTGAGTCCAAGTGTAGGTCAGCAATGCATTGTCCGCAAACAAGTCTTGTCCGTTGCACACGACACCCTGCCCGCCTTGGGCAATGCCTGTAAAATTTGTGTCTCCAGGCGCAGCAAAGGCGCTGCCGTCTGTGTCAGAAGGCGCAATGCCGGATGCGGCGTATTTAGAATCCCAATACAAAGCACAGTCCACGCCGGTGTCGGCCGCATATATAGCGTATTGCGATTGTGCATCCAGGGCCGAGAGTTTTAACTCACGCGAGGTCAGGTCATAAATAGCCAAACCGATAGCAAGCGCAAGTGCTGCGACCAATGTCGCAAAAAAGAGTGTGAAGCCGCGAGGTTGTATATATTTCATATTATTGCCAATCGAGCAGGTTTTCGTGCACGGTAACCGAGCGTATGATGTTTGCCGTGTCTTGCCAGCTTACTTTGACCACTAGCGACACCTCGCGCGGATTGCTGGGGACGGTTTGTATGGATATGGTGCGGGTATACAAGGAAGGCCCTCCGGATTCATAGGTATAGTACCCTCCGTTCGTGCTCGGGTCATAATTAAGGCGCGGACACGTGGTGTCGCACGCTTCGACAAAGTCTTTCAGCGAGTCGATGGTGCATTGCCTCAAACCATCGGAACTCACGCATGAGCCGGGGGTCGCACCGCTGCGGGTGAGAGTATGTCCGTTTGCTGTCCCATCGAGCCCTGCAAGCCAGCCCGTCGGCGCCGAGGAAAGTCGGTTGGTGTCGCGGACAAAGCGCACATATTCAACCGCGTCTTGCGCTAAGTAAAATGCGTTGACTTGGTCTTTTGCGACCAGGGCAGCAATCAAACCTTTTTGCGCAATAGTGATAGGTCCAGCAATAGCAATGACAACGATAAAAATCGCCACCAAAGTCTCCATCAATGTAAAGCCGCGCTTGGCGGATGTATGTGGGTGTTTATTGGTCATAAATACGTTGGGTGACGCTCGTCTGGAGGTTAAACACAGAACAGGTATTGCCGGGAGTGCCGCACTCTGTCATGTCCCGAGCACCGCCGGTTACAACCACATACCCATGCACCATAATAGTTACTTTGGGCTGCATAGTGTCAGATGTGCACCCGGCAGTTGATGTAGAGCGGCACGCACCGATCACATAAAACCGCATGTCGGTTATGCGCACCTCGGGCGAAGTAATAGGCAAAAAAGTTGCAGCGTCAGAACAGTTGGTGCTCAGGGATGCAGCTTTTTGCCGCCTGATTTGTCTCGATGTCGGATCATAACAATACGCAACCCCCATACCCGAACTGTCGACAAATGCCAAATACTGCTCACCGTTGCTGCCTGTACAATCCTGAGGAGCACCAGTGCCGCTTGTGCCGCATTGATAGTTATACCCGGTACGGATCGAACGGGTCATGCTGTCTAGGGAAAAGTTGAGATTGTTAACAACCGATTTAAGAGTCTCGGCCTTGCGGGCCGCAACAGACATAGAAAGCAGGGCGCCGAGCGCCACCACCATCACTATGGAAAAAATGGCGACCGACACCATCATTTCAATCAATGTAAAACCTCGCTTATACATATTATTTTATGTTCCTGACGTACCGACGTTAATTTCACCAGTCGGAGACATGTCGACTGTACGGGTAGACCCGCCCTGGGATGTGACCTGTATAGATGCGCTTGAACTATAGGTCGGGGTCGCATTAAGAACGCAGGTGATGGGTTGCGCGCTAGTGCTGAAACATGCGTCTGGATTTGGCCTGCGGAATGTAACAGCAAGCCACTGCAAGCCAGTGCTGTAACATTGGGTACCAACGGTCTGCCCTGTTGCGCAAAAATCTTTGATAAAGAAACCTTTGCCCATATTGAAGACCTGTATATCTTCTGACGCATCGTCGGCACGCTGTCCATCACCATTCACATCGGCAAACAGTAAATAGCAGCTGTTTGCCCTACCCCCAACGCAAGATAGGTTAGGAGAAAAATACACACCGTATGCTGGCGCAAATGAAGTGGTTGATCCGTTCACATAGAGCTTGACTGAGACTCCGTAGGTTTGCGCCTGCCGCACCGACAGCGCTACGCTGTATGCCAAAGAACGCAACAATGTCGAGCTGTCGAATTGCTGCTGACGTATCAACATTGTCATAGTAATAAAACCCATGATGGCAATGACCACCAAGAGCTCTACAAGGGTAAAACCTCGGTTACAGGTTTTCCGAAAAGAGGAGAGGCAATGTTGTAAAAATATCGACATGAAAGAAGTAGACTACTGCCGCGCCAAGAATCAAGAACGGTGCGAGCGGTATCTCACTGTTCATTGTAAGACGAGTTGCCCGATGTTTCCATATGCGGGTAACTAACAACCCGGATATCGCTACCCCAGCGCCCATCCAAAACGCCAGCATAAATGCCGTGAGTCCGGCAGTGAGCCCTAGCATCCAGCCGAGGCTAATCTCGAGCAAGGAGTCGCTCCATCCCATCCATCGACCCCACGAGACAAGCGAAATAAGAAACAGCGGGAGCGCGAGTATCGGCCCCGCCCACCATGCCATCCATGGTATTGGTGCCGCAGTATAGTAAAGGGCTATGAATCGGCCTAAGGCCAGCACGATAAGCACTATCGAGCATGACCACGGAATAATGAGATGCCGCGTGTCGTAGATCACCACGAACAGCAGCACCATCCATACCGCAAACCAGTACGCAAACCACAGCGGCGCTGGGTTATTGAGATAGACCCCAAGTGCCAATAGCCCGCCGAGTGCTTCAACCAGTGGATATTGTATCGAAACGCGCCCGTGGCAGTAGCGACAACGTCCGCGCAAATACAAATACGAAAAAAAAGGCACCAAGTCCAACGCTGAAAGGGTGTGCCCGCAATGCATGCACCTAGAGCGGCCACGCATGACAGAGCGTCCCGTTCCCCACCGGAACGACAAGGCATTAAGGAAGCTTCCGACAACAACACCTAACAGTGTTGCGCCAATACCTAGGAGTACGGAAATTTGATCCATTAGTTCGTCAGGTCGTAGACCAGCGCGCTGGTGCCGTCAAAATCGGAGGGAGATTGGTTGCAGGGCGTGATGGTGCCTCCGCCTGGGATGGCATTTGCCCCCTGGTCGACGTCTTGAGTAAGCGCAGAGTTAGTACTGTCTTCGAGTGTAGTGCCGAGGTGATAGCGTATGGCAGGGGTGTTTACGCCACAACCTCCGTTTCCACCTCCAGAAGTAATACCGTTTGATGCAGAATACATATAGCAGCCTTCGTTGCCCGATGTTCCATACTGTCCGTTCGAACACATGCCAGAGTGGCTTGGGTCGGTTGGCACCACTGCCATATAGTTTGGTGTCAGACCTCCAGAAGAAGCGTACACGTTGATAGGGTACTTGGTATTGTCGTTGTAGTAGAGATCAACTGCAAGCTGAATAGAGCGCAGGTCGGCAATGCGTTTGCCGTCACGACCCTTTGCTCGCGCCGTGGAAAGCGAAACAACAACGATAGATGCCAAAATACCGATAATAGCGATAACGGTTAGAAGTTCGATAAGAGTAAATCCGCGGTTGCGACGAGCAGAGGATGTATGAAAAAACATAGGGTAAGTATACACCATAACAAAAATCCCCAAGGCAGCGTGCCTGGGGATTTCTGATTCACACCTGAGGAGGTGCAGATAGCAAAGATTATGGGCAGTATGTCGTTCCTTGCTGGATAGTACCGTTGGTGGCACTGCCGATACATGCAGCCCCCGCTGAGAAGTTACCTGTGCCTGCCTCGAGGTAGGTCTTAATCATCCAGCCGCCACTACCCGCTTTAGTTGAGGCAACAGTGCCACCGCTTGCTGCAGATACCGCGTAGTCGCATGGCGATGACAAGGCTCCGGCACCGCAAGCTGATGCTGGTTTTGCCGGGTCCTGAAAGCTGGTGAGGACAGGGACGCCATTAGCGGCACCATTACAAGTGTTCGCCGGTACGCGTGCACCGTTACATGGCATAAAGTCGATACCTGCATCAGTGTCAGCCAAGGTAACAGCCTTGAACATTTCCTGAAGTTCAGATACGCGGCGGGCGTCGCGGCCTTTCATACGTGCGCTGTTAAGAGAAACGAGAACGATGGAGGCCAAAATACCGATGATGGCGATAACCACCAAGAGTTCGATGAGCGTAAAGCCCGCTTTGGCACCCTTGAGGGTTTTTGCAAACTGTTTGTACATAAATGCTAATTTTCTATTAAACTGCTAGTAAGTCCGCAGTGGTTTAAGTATAGCCTACTTTGCAAAGCCATTTTTTATGGCCTATTTTATGTATGTGGATAACTGCTCTGGGGCCTGCGCGCTTACAAGCTGCTGGTGGTGTTGTAAATAGGCAGCAAGACCGATGCCAACAAGAAGCCGACACCGAGCGCCAACATAACGATCATGATTGGTTCGATGAGCGACACCAAGGTATCCACCGAGGCATTGACCTCGCGGTTATAGAACTTGGCCAAACGATCCAAAATAGCTGCAGTCTCGCCTGTTTCGTGACCGATCTGGAGCATTTGCACCATGATCGAAGGGATTTCTTTTGGATGCTGCGCGAGCATTTCATGCAAAGGAGTACCGGCCTTTACGCCTGCGACCGCCTCGGTCAAGAGCGCTTCGTATATATCGTTTTCCACCACTGCAGCGGTTATCTCAAGTGCGCGCACTGCAGTAATACCCGAAACGAGCATCACGTGCATGTTGTCAGCAATACGCGAGAGGTATAGTTTTTGGTACAGATTTCCGATAAAAGGTAGCTCGAGCTGTAAACTCGATACTGCCTTGCGTCCAGCAGGAGTTTTGGTATAGCGGATGACAAAGAAGCCTCCTACGATAAGGCCGATAAGCAAAAAGATGCCGTAATCGACCAAAAATGAGCTCATACCAAGAATGATCCTGGTATACACAGGCAGCTCGCCTCCTGCGTCTTCCAAAATGCTGCCGATTTTCGGAATCACGATCGTGAGCATCAGTGTCATAACCGTCACGAACGTAAAGACGATGAAGCCTGGGTAGATAAGCGCGTTGCGCACCTTGCTTGCGACTTCGTATGAACGGTCGATATACTCGGCCAGGTAGGCAAAGGTCTCGGTGAGCTTGCCGGTTTCTTCTCCGGCGCGAACCATGTTGACGTAAAAGTCAGTAAATACCCTCGGGTGCTTCGAAAGAGCTTGCGAAATGCTCATGCCGCCCTGGAGGTCGTCGCTAATGGTGGTCAACACTTGGCGAACGAAAGGCTTTTCTGCCTGCTCGCCCAGCAGTCGAAATACGCGCAACGGCGAAACCTGCGCTTCGAAGAGGGTCGCCATCTGGCGCGAAAGGATAACCAAGTCGCGCGAACTGATGCCAGAGAACAGGGAGATGTTTTGAAGAGAAGCAGCAAAGCCAGTTGGAGCGCCGCTCGCAGAAAACGCGGTAATAGTGAGTCCCTTATGCTGGAGCGCGGTCACCGCAGCACTTTCAGACGCAGCATTGACCACGCCTGCTTGAGGCTTGCCTTCTTGGTCGAGTGCTTCGTATTTATATTCCATAGTTTTTTACAACAAACGCTCAAGCGTTTTAGGATTCCACGATCGGGAGTATGCGCTTTCAACGGTAATCTCGCCCGCGCGAACCATATCAGCCAAGCAGCGGTTCATATCTATCATACCCTCTTGCGAGCTGGTCTCGATGACCGAGTCGATTTCATGGGTGCGTTTTTCGCGAATGAGGTTAGAGACAGCGTTGTTATTGATCAACAGTTCATAGGCCGGGATAAGCCCGCCGGAAATACGCGGGATGAGGCGCTGCGAAAAGATGCCCGCGAGCGACCCGGCAAGCTGCACGCGGATCTGGTCTTGCTGGCTCCCGGGGAACGAGTCGATGATGCGGTCGATAGTCTGTGACGCGTTGTTGGTATGGAGCGTCGAATACACCATATGGCCCGTTTCGGCCGCGGTTACTGCAGTTGCAATAGTCTCGGGGGTGCGCATTTCACCGATCATGAGCACGTCTACGTCTTCGCGGAAGACAGACTCGAGCGCCGCTTCGAAGGTGCCGGTATCGATATGCACCTCGCGCTGGTTGATGAGTGATTTTTTATTTTCAAACAAGTGTTCGATCGGGTCTTCGATGGTCACAATGTGTTCGGTGCGCTCCATGTTGATCTTTTCGATAAGCGCCGCAAGCGTGGTGGTCTTACCCTGCCCCACTGGTCCCACTACCAAAAAGAAGCCTTGCTTGCGCAGTGCAACGCCTTCGAGCGCTGGCGGCAAGTTAAGTTCGGCAACAGTGCGGATCACTTGCGGGATGAGGCGCAGCGCTATTGCCAAGCGACCGCGCTCCACATATGCGTTGCCACGGAAGCGGCCCGCGGCTTTATGCGCATAGGAAAAGTCTACCTCCTGCGTATCGAGAAACTTCTGCATGCGCGAAGGGGTCAGTATGATAGTGAGCACGCCTTTAATATCGTCGTTGGTGAGAGGCTGTATGGTCAACAGCGGCGTCATCATACTCGAAACGCGCACCATGGGCGGCACTCCGACAGAAAAGTGCAGGTCGCTTGCCCCCTGTGAAAGAACTTGGGTTATGCAATTATCTAAAAGTTGTTCTGGGTTCATAGTCCTGGTGCTTTAATCGGCGCAAGTTCGGTCGCTGCATCTGATTCTGCGGTCTCTTCCGTGATCATTTGCGGAGCTGCTGGTGCTACAGGCACAGCATCTGGAAGGTCGGGCAATTCAAACTCACCACCGAGCGCGTTAACCTCTTCAAAAGGAATGAGTCCCTTTGCTGCTTTTATAATAGCATCCTCTTTCATCGTGAGCATACCTTGTTTACGCACAATTTTAAGCATCTCGTCTTCTGATGCACGCGCGAGAATAGCTTTTTCCAAATCGATAGACATTTCATATACTTCTGACACTTGCATACGGCCCTTGGTACCGCTTGGACACTCGGGTGTCGGCTTGATACGGTACACCTCTGTTAGCGGAGGCAGCTCTGCCAAGTATTCGGGAGACAAGTCGGCAAATTCTTTTTTCATCATTTCGGCTACCGAGCCTTCGATGGGTACTTTTTGGCCACCAGTGTCGCACAGTTTTTTAGACAAGCGCTGCGCCATGCCCAAAATGAGCACAGGCGGAATGAGGTACGGTTCTACTTTCATGTCGAGCAAACGCGCAACAATGCCGATTGAGTTGTTGGTGTGGATGGTCGAGAGCACCAAGTGGCCGGTAAGCGCCGCCTGGATAGCCAGGTCGGCAGTTTCGGCGTCGCGGATTTCTCCCACCATGATCACGTTCGGGTCTTGGCGGAGCGTTGTGCGCAGTCCGTTTGCGAAGGTGTAGCCGATCTCGGGCCTGATCTGCGACTGAGACACGCCAGGGATCGTGTATTCCACCGGGTCTTCCAGCGACAATACGTTTTGCTTTTCGCGGTCGACTTCGTTGAGGATAGCGTAGAGCGTGGTTGATTTACCGGAACCGGTAGGACCAGAAATGAGCACCATGCCGTATGGCTTTTTGATCGCCGCACGAATAAGCCCCAAGTTACGCACCGAAAGCCCTAGGTCTTCAAGGCGGAGTTCTTGGGCAGAGGCGCCCAAAATACGCATAACCACCTTCTCTCCGTAATAGGTCGGGAATGTCGAGACGCGGAAGTCGACTTTACTTCCTGCAATACGCGCTGAAAAGCGCCCGTCTTGCGGTTTGCGCTTTTCGTCGAGCTTCATGTTTGAAAGCACTTTGATGCGCGCAACCACTGCCGAATGCACCTTGCTCGGCAGCGTGATGTTAGTCGAAAGGATGCCGTCGATGCGAAAACGCACGCGCGTCTGCGTTGCAAGAGGCTCTATGTGAATGTCGGATGCGCGCTGCTCGGAAGCGTGGCGCAGTACGGTTGCCACGATCTTGGTCACTGGCGCGTCGGCGTTGATCGCATCGCTTTCCGTTTCTGTGACAGTGTCCTCTTCGAGCATCACGCGCTTGGGCGCGTTTTTGTCTATTTTTTCGGTCTCTGCGTTTACTTCCGACTCAAATTCGGTCAGAGCCTTCCCCACTTCGCCAGAGAGTCCGCGGTATTCCTGCAGGATCTTCTCAAAATCGGTCTGTGTTATCAAAAATACCTTGTATGGATATCCAAGTTTTGCAGATATAAATGTCAGCGCGTCTCGTGCCTCGAGGTTGTCTGGCTCGGTAACGCCGATTTCCAAGACGCTATCGACAATGCCGATGGGCGCCAAGTTGTAGTGGCGCGCAGATTCTTCAGGAATAAGGGTCAGCGTATCAAACGGCACCGGCTTGTTGTCCAACAATCGGGTCGGCACGCCATAATAATCGCCCTTTGCCTTGAGTATCGCTTCGAGCGAAACACCTGCAGTCACAAGCACCGCCTCCGGATTAACTCCGGGTTTGCTCATTTCTGGGGTAAGAGCCGCAACTTTTTGCTTGTCTATAACACCGGCAGCAAGCAGGAGTTGCAAGAGATCCATATGATATGTGAGATTATCGAGAAAGCCCTTGGAGATTGACCCCAGAGGTCCCGCCGCTAGACACTACACCGCCGCTGAGTGGCTGAAATGGATTGCGTCGACCAACGTTTTCCGGCGGGATAGTCACTCCGAAGTCAGTCAAAGAAACAAATACTGGGTTAGTAAACACCGTGTCATCAAGCTGAATAGTGTGCAAAGACGCTAGAGCTGCCAGCAACTGTTGGGTAAGTGCTGGGTTAGCGGTCGAGGTAGTCAGAGGCTGGCTAGGGGCGCTCGAGGAATTAAACATGAAATACAGTATCGCGCATATCACCGCCGCGACACCGATCGAAAGAAATTTGTTTTGGGAAAAGAAGCTCATAATAGTTTAGTGTAGCCAATAGGTACGGAATGTGATCTCAACAGAGGAAATCGAGCTGCCTGGCGCTGTCTTATACGTAATACTCTTCACATCGAGTATTCGCTGGCTGTGCTCGAGGTCAATCAAAAACGGTACGAAGTTTTCGTAGCTGGCATTGATAGTCACCCCGAGCTCGACAGAACCGAGCGCTTGTCCTGCACCCCCTACCGCAGTAGCACTCTGTGATTGCGCATTCGTGCTGGCAGCATCTCCTGTTCTCACTTCAGAAATCGACAAGCTATGGCGCCTTGCGATGTTGTTGATGTCGATAATAAGACGGATGTTGTCGACGTTGTCAGGGAGCACCTTCTGGAGCTTAGCCAAATCGTCCGGCAAGAAGGTGTTGCGCTTTTTCATCAAATCCTCGCGCAGGCTGCGCAGTTCCTTTGCTTTTGTGAGCGCGTCGTCATACTGCGCCGCTTGCGCAGAGAGCACTTTCGCTTGTTGATATTGCGGATTGGTCCACATCACAAAAAGACCTATGGAGGCTATGACAAGGATGAGTGGTACAAATAGTCGTGACATATATTATTGTGTGGTTCCGGCAGGGAGCGTGGTCGTTGCTGTAGTGCTTTGGGTGGTTGTTTGTGTTTGGACAGACGCATCAGTCTGTGCGGCACTAGGGGCAATCTCCAGGTTTTTAGCATAGGTAATCATGTCAGGTAGGATGATTGCTTTGACATTAAAGAGTATTCTGCCGGTCGTATCTGGGTTGATTTTGGAAAAGATAATGTCTTTAAAGGCTTTTGTTGCGCCGAACTGGTCGCTTTGAAGCGCGACCGACGAGAATGTTGCCCCGACGCCGTCCAGCGAGATAGATGCGGTACCGTCGTTGTTGAGCTTGTACTCAAGCGTAGTAAACTGCACGGTCGCAAGCGTGTGCTCCTGCAAAAAGTTAAATATCGCCGAGGACGCAATGTGCTTATTGAGCAGCGACTTAGCCTGATTGATACGCGTGTCCAGGCGCACCAGGTCTGATATAGCATTTTTACCAAAAGCCTCTTGGTCTTGTTGGAGAGTTGCCGCTTTGCTCGCAATAGAGCTTTTAAGGTAGTGTTCGTATCCAAAAACTCCGATTGCGCATATCAAAGATGCAACAAAAAAGAGAACTCCGATAAACATAAGGATGCTAAAACTACCGACAGCAGGAGCGTTTGCTCCGTTGAGAGAAGTCTTAGGTATGAAAGATGAGGGCTGTTGCTGAGGAGGCATTGTATTTAGTATACCGTGGAGATTTATGCAAGAGCCTATATATCAACAGTTGTGGTGCGCGGACTAACCGAGTTCTTGCAAACGACGCAATCCTAGCCCGACTGCTACAGAAAATTCCGGACCTACTTCTTTCAAGATTCCTTCCAGAAAAGCTGGTGCTTGCGTTTTACCGAACGGGTCAGACAACCTGATTTCGTTCTGGAGCTTGCTTTGCGCAAATTCCTTGAGTCCCTTGAGCGTTGTGCCGCCGCCAGTGAGCACAATGGTGTCCAATGATTGGTTCATGCGCGCTTCGTATGCGGCAACGGTGCGGGCCAACTCAGAAAACAGCGGTGTCAGCGATAACTCGAACGACTGCTGCAGCATTGGGTTGTCTGTGCCCAAGAGCCCGAACTTGCGCTTCATCTCCTCGGCCTTGGCGATGGTGATGTTAAGCGAGCGCGATGCGGCCAATGTCAGATCCTGTGCCCCATGGTTGATGATGTGGCTTTCTTTGATGAGCCCGCGCTCGACGACATAGAACTTGGTCGTGGCTGCGCCGATATCCACAACAGCGACCGGGGCAATGCCATGCTCCAATGAGGCACGCACAGCGCTGAACACTTCTATTTCAAAAAATGATACGTTCACTGCTGCACCCGTGCCTATGGACTTGAACTTGGCGATTGTGTCGTTGTGGATTGCGACCATCAACACCTCGAGTTTGCCGTCGGGACTAGGTGTCTTGCTCCCGCCAGAGACCACAAACCAGTCGAGCTGCACTTCGGCGATAGCAACCGGGATATATTTGCGGGCTTCCAAGGGCACCACCTGGGCCAGCTGTTTTTCCACAGCGACCGGCAGCTTGATCATCGAAATCAAGCTCGATGAGTATGGGATAGATATCGCAGCCTCTGTCGTGGTGACACGCGCTTCGCGGATAACGTCCTTGAGCGCGTCGGTAATCTTGCCCGCATCAAGTGCTGTGGCGCGCCCAACCTCGACACCTGCGTATGGCCCCAGCGCTATAGCGCCGTAGGTTTCCAATATGACGCGGCCCTTGTCGCGGCGCAATTGCACCACTTTGATAGACGACGTGCCGATATCAATGCCAAGCACGCTACTTTGTGTAGGTTTGAATAGCGATGAGAAAGAAAACTCCATTACAATTAGTATACCACTTATGCGGCAACAGTTTTATGAGTTTTTTACCCTTCTCTTGCGCCTTGTGGCGCCTGCGCGTGCAAGCGAGGACGTTATAAGGGCTCTCACTCTCGATGAGCTCTACACACTGGTGGACCATAGCGGGATACTTCCCTATCACGACCCGCGGGTGACCGCGCTCGTGTGGGAAATAAAATATTACAACAATCCGCATGCAGCTGCGCTCGCAGGTCACCTCCTTGCAGAAAACATCATGGCGGCCGCAAGCGAGTCTCTCGGAAAAACAATCCTTATCCCGATTCCAATGCACAGCGTGCGCAGACGCGAGCGCGGGCACAACCAGACCGAAGTGCTCTGCAAAGCAGCACTTGAGCATGCGGGTCAGTATGTCGAATATGCTCCCCATGCCCTGGTCCGGGCGCGCAATACGCCGCGACAGCAAAAACTACCGCGTCACGAACGGTTGCACAACATGGCAAACACGATGACCGTGCCTCAATACGCCCTCGTGCGCGGCCGCTCATGCATTGTCATAGACGACGTGACTACCACAGGTGCCACATTTACCGAGGCCAAGCGTGCGCTTACGGTGGCCGGTGCCAAAGATGTTGTATGTATTGCCCTCACTCATTCTTAGCTCTCAATCTTGGCTCTTCATAAACTGTTCAGTCACTTCGAGGCATGATGAGGCCTCATGAAAATTGCACAAATTGCACCGATAGTTGAAAGCGTTCCGCCTAAAAAATACGGCGGGACGGAGCGTGTTATACATGCTCTGACAGAAGAGCTGGTAAAGCGCGGCCACGATGTTACGCTGTTTGCCTCGGGCGACTCGGTCAGCTCGGCCAAGATCGAGTCGGTATATCCGCGCAGCCTGCGCGAAGCGCGTATGCCCGACCTCTACGGCACCAACACATGGACGCTCCTTAATATTGGCCTAGCGTACGAGCTGCAGGATGAGTTCGATATTATCCACGACCACACAGCGCCGATGTCTCTGCCTGCAGCCAACATCGCGACCACGCCGGTCGTGGCAACCATGCATGGCGCATTCAATCGCACCAACCGCAAGCTCTTCCAGACCCTGCGAGGCCCAAGCATTGTCACTATTTCCCAGTCGCAGGTGTATGCCGCCCCCGACATCAACCACGCAGGCACCGTCTACAACGGCCTTTCGATGGAGCACTACCCTTTTAGCGATACGCACGACGACTACATGCTGTATGTCGGCCGCATCTCGATGGAGAAAGGCGTGCACTTCGCGATCGAGGTCGCCGAGCAGCTCGACATGAAGCTCATCATCGCGGCCAAGGTCGATCCCCAAGACCAAAACTACTTCAAAACGTACATCGAGCCGCGGCTCTCGGACCGTATCCGCTGGATCGGCGAGGTGGATGAAGCCGAGCGAAATCAACTGATGAGCAAGGCGAAATGCTTTTTGCATCCGGTGACATTTCGCGAGCCGTTCGGCCTCACGCTCATCGAGGCAGGCGCGTGCGGCTGCCCAGTGGTTGCGTTTGACCGCGGCTCAATCCCCGAAATCATCAAGACAGGTATCACCGGCTTTGTGGTTGATGATGTTGAGGCAATGATCGACGCAGTCAACGCAATTGCCCAAATCGACCGCGCAGCATGTAGAGCTCATGTTCTGGAAAACTTTTCTGCAAAGAAAATGACCGACGGATATGAAGAAATATACAAAAAACTTTTAAACTCGTAAGCATTATTGTACAATGACGTCTTGATACGTATGTCTCCAGATGTCAGGCAGGAATTATGGAAGCTCGGGTTACGCAGCATCGAATCGCTGGAGGTGCCCGAGGGTATTTTGGCGTCCGGCCGCGACGAAGTCTACGGCTGCATCTTTGGCCGCGACTCGCTCATAACCGCGCTCTCTTTGCTGCGCGCACATGAGACTCAGGGCAACCCATACTTTATAACTCTTGCGCGCAAGATCCTTCTTAACCTCAGCAACCTGCAAGGAACAGCAGTAAACATCGAAAGTGGCGAAGAGCCCGGCAAGATGATCCACGAGCTGCGCCCCACCAACCACGAAAGGCTGACCCAGTCTGCCACCAATCCGTGGTATGTGTATCCAGACAACGTAATGCGCAACTACGACTCGGTCGACTCGACACCGCTATACCTCATGGCGATGCATGCGTACCTGCGCGCCAGCGGTGACGCCGAGTTTATTGCCGCACATATGCCAAACATCCGTGCAGCGCTTGCGTGGGTACAAGCCCACAGCGCACGCGGCCAAGATTTTATCACCTACACCTGGCACCCCGACCGCACATCAGGCGGGCTCAAGACTCAAAGCTGGATGGATAGCATTGAGTCTGTATTTTTTGAATCAAGCCCCGTCAAGCCGCACTATCCCCTGGCACCCGTGGAGGCCCAAGCATACGCATGGGTCGCTATGCGCGCATGGTCAAACTTTTTTGCAAACTCCGACACCGCCCTTTCCTACAGCTTGCGCGCCCAGGCAGAGACTCTGAAAGAAAAATTCAATGCGGCGTTTGTATTGCGCCGCGGGGGCCGTGCAACTCTTGCCTTTGCCATCGATGGGCGCGGACGCCCGCTGACGTCGGCACGCTCGAGCATGGGTCATGTGCTCTTTGCGGTATGGCAAGAAGATGGTCGCGAGCCCGAGGCAATACTCAACAGCGAATTTATTCCGGACATTGCATCGCGGTTGATGCAGCCCGACTTGTTCGTGCCAGCCGCAGGTATCCGCACGCTCTCAAGTCGCTCGCGCAAATTTGCGCCGCACAGCTATCACAACGGAACTATCTGGCCGCACGACAGCGCCATGGTCGCGCACGGCCTTGCAATGTTTGGATACACTGCCGAAGCTGCGCGCATCACCCACGCACTGCTGCAAGCCTATGCGCATTTTGCTACGCCGATAGAATTGTTTGTATATAAAAATCGCACCTTCAAGGAATACGTCGGGGCATGCCGCACCCAAGCATGGTCTGCAGCGGCACTGCTTACGCTCGCAACCGACACATCAGTATCAGACTAGATACCGACTACGCCAAAAATCTTTCCGATACCGAATGTGACAATCATGGCAATGATGCCGCCGGCCACCACACGCATGGTGGCTTTTGTTTTATTAGCACCGCCCACATGCGCACTGAGCACTCCAGTCACAATCAATACCACCAAGACCGCGGCAAATGTCACCGGGATGCGCCACCCTGCAGGCGGGAGCACGATAGCGACAAGCGGGATAATCGCGCCCGAGAAAAACGCAGCAGCAGACGCATATGCTGCATGCCATGGGTTAGTAAGATCATCGGGGTCGATCTTGAGTTCTGCCTCGACGTGCGCGGCAAACGCATCATGGTCGGTCAGCTCTTGCGCAACCTTTTGTGCAGTTTCGTGCGACAGCCCTTTTCCTTCATAGATCGCGGCCAGTTCGGCTAGCTCTTGCTCCGGCATATGCTCAAGTTCATAGCGCTCTTTTTCAAGCAAGGCCTTTTCGGTATCGCGCTGAGTACTGACCGATACATATTCGCCCACCGCCATCGAAAGTGCGCCCGCCACCAAGCCCGCAGTGCCGGCTGTCAAAATAAAGCCTGGGTTGTCGGTTGCAGCAGCAACGCCCACCACAATAGACGCTACCGAAACAACGCCGTCGTTAGCGCCAAGCACAGCCGCGCGCAGCCAGTTTTGTGTAGAGTTTGTGTTGGTAGCGCTATGCTGTTCGTCGTGATTCATCTAAAGAGTATACGCTTTCTATCTCTTGTTTCCAATATCATCACGGCGCACGCCAAAGGCGTGTATCACTCCACCATCTTCATCGCCGACAACAAATATATTGTCTCCGACACGCAAGCCCGAGGTGGTTGCTTGCGCTTCGTTCGGCGGCAAGACAATAGTCACAAGCGTGGTCGTACCAAAGTTATGGTCTTCGGCCACGATAGTGTTGCCTGCAATCGACACTACTGTGCAGCGGCACACGCCCTCCTCCGGCCGCGGCGGCCGACGCGCATGGTCAAAAAAGTTTCCCACCCCGGGCGGCAAGTGTCCGCCATGCGCCTGCACTTCAAGCAGGTCATTAAGCGGCGTCACCTTATCAACAAAAAGCCCGAGGCCGACCGTTAACACCAGCAGCCCGGCAAGCATGTACAGCAGAGGTATGCGATATCCAAACTGGAATGTCCGCACCAGGTACTGCAGGCCCGCAACAAGCAGTGCATCGATAAGCAGGAGCCACCACGGGAAAAACTGTATAAATGACGCGAACCCGCGCGGACCAAACATCAGCAAATTTTCGCGTCCGCTAGCGTGGACGCTAAACAATATAAAATTAAATATCACGATAGAAACGGCAAGCACCAACAATGCCACGCAGGCCAGGGCGCACAGACGCAATGTAAAGTACACGTGCGGACGCATCGAAATCTCGCCGGTGTTAATGCGGGCGAGCACTGCGTCTTTGATGTTGTTATGTTTATTCTCCATACGTGATGTTCAGTTTGTCGTACGCTGCCTGCAGTGCCTCTTTTGCCCGCCGCAACCGGACACCCACTGTCCCGGTCGGGACTTGGAGCACCTCGGCAATTTCTTTGTAGTCGAGCTCTTCTAGATAGTACAGCACCACGACTTCGCGATATTTTGGCGCCAGCTGCTCTAAACCTTTGTCGACAATAACGCGCATGTCGGCTCGGTCGCGCTCTGCCGCAGCGGGGTCTTCGTAGGCCTGATGGCTCAGCAGCGTGTCAAAATCGAACATCACCCTGGGCAGGCGCGAATTCTTCTTCAGCGCATTGACGTACGCATTGTGCGCAATGCGGTACAGCCACGGCGAAAACTTTTGCGAGGTATCAAAGCTCTGGATATTCTGATACGCACTAACGAACACCTCTTGCACGATATCTTCGATATCCTCGGTACGGCTTAAAAACTTGGTACCATAGCGCAATAGCTTTGCTTCGTAACGCTCCACAAAGGTCCCGAAGACCTCTTTGTCTCCTGCTTGCAGCTGTGCAGCCAATTGTTCATCTGGTACGGCGCGATAGTCCATAGATGGCACTACTCTATACTACAACTTTCGGCTCACTTTTATTTCAGGCCCCTTGGACAAACGGCACAAGACCCACGGGAGGGGTCTTGTGCGTAGCCGGTCTCATAACCCGGGTTATATATGTAGTTGTTATTGCGTTGTGGTTGGAGCCATGTGCGCTGGCATGCCGCTCATGATATGGGTCGCCGCAACAGAGGTGCCGGTTAGAGTACCCTGCGCGCCGATGGTGTCGCCCACTTTAAGATCAGAGACCGAAGCGGTGACTGTCTTTGAGACTGTCGCTGCGGAAGCATCTACTGTGTATGTTGTGCCGTCAGTTTTGGTAACAGTGACGGTGTTGCCGGAAATTGCCGAGATAGTGCCCATAACTCCAGGGCCACGGTGTTCGCCGCCAAAGCCGCCCTTGCCGCCGCCCATCATCAGACCATCCATAACTTCAGTCGCTGTGACTGTCGTGCCGCTTACGGTGCCCTGTGCGCGGACCATGTCCCCGACAGCGATGTCAGCGACAGTTGCAGTGGTCGGAGCGACCCCTGCTGCGCCGCCTTTCTTGATGGTGGCCGCCGACGCGTCAACCGTGTAGCTGGTGCCGCTGCGCTGGTCGGTCACAGTAAGGGTGTTGCCAGTGACCGCGGTCACCTTGCCCATAACGCCCGGCGCTTTGTCGTGCGCCCATTGTGACGCAGCTGCAGTTGTGCCAGCCGGTGTGGTGGCGGTCTGCGCGCTTGCAACACCGATCATGCCCGCGCTGAGCCCTGCTACCATTAATGCTGCGACTGCGTACTTTGAGGCTGTTTCTTTAAGTGCTGCTGTTTTCATAGTTGTTGTAATGTCATTTGATTAATGTCTGAGCAATTCAGAATGTGTACACCACTCTTGCTTGCCCTCGCCTATTACTACAACCTCCGCCCTACGTTTATTTCTTCACTTTGCATTACGACACATCCAGAGCATTTTGGAAGGTAAGAGCTCTGCAGTAGCTTCGTCATAGTAGGGGCAAGGCTTCGCCCTTGCAGGAGCTATATATAAATAGATACTTATGACAAACTTCACAAAAACCCTTACAAAATCAGTAGGCGCAGTACTTCTTACGGGCGCTCTCGCAGTTATGCCTTTGGCAGCATCAGCTCATGGCGCAAACGCATCAGCTTCTACAGGTATCTTTACTAACGCGAGCGGCATGGTGGCCGTCTTTGGCGCCAATGTGACCGCAGTGACAGGCAACATGGTTAACGCAGCAGTAACCGTCGGTAACACTGTCGTGAACTGGGTGGTAAACACTTCGGCAACTACCAAGTCTAATGTTCATATCGGTTCAAACGGTGCAACAAGCACTACTGCCGCAACTATCGCAGTTGGCGACAAGATCAACTTTGCAGGTACCGTTACTGCAACCAGTACTAACACTGTTTCAGCAAGCAAGGTTCGCGATACTTCAAAAGTATCGACATCAACCAAGGTTCACAAGGATGATGACAAGAACGACGACAAGGGCAACAAGCATAACGAAGATGGCAAAGGTAAGGGCAAAGGCTTCGGTCTCTTCTCTCACCTCAACTTCGGTTTTGGTGGCAGCAAGGACAACTAAGCAGAAATTAAGCAACAAACAAAAAGCCCCCGAGTGGGGGCTTTTTGTTTGCGCCGGAAACTACTAGTGATGCACGTGTTTACTAAAGAGGTCTTTGAACTTGAGCTTGGCTACGCCAAAGAGATACACAATTTCGACAATGCCGAGCGTGTTCACCAGCAGCAAAACCAGAAACCAGACCGGTTCCCCGCGGCGTGCCGAGTGCCACAGCGCCAAACCCTTCCACACGACTGTCCACAAAATAGCAATAATAAGTATCGGGCCGACAATGGCACCCCAAAAGAATGGTTCCATCCCCCAGCCCATATTCCCTACCCCCGCCCCAATATGATGTTCATACATGGGTTAAGTATATACCCCAAAAGAAAAAAGCCGCCGATCTTTCGATCGACGGCTTGAGTGTTCATGCATCAGCCATACGTTTGGCTTCAGTGTGTGCATTGTAGACGTCATTCAGTGCGTCTATGAATCCTTCGGAGCGGTTCTGAGAAATAATGACTTCCTCGACCGGGATCCCGCAGACTGCAGCCACAACATTGAAGGTCGATTCAAGCTGATGACGACCCCAACCACCTCCTCCACTGCAGTCGGTGCAGCCGCCAGCAATGTAAGTACCCAACGGGCTGACGACTTCGAAGAAGATCGTGTGCACAAACTTGTCGGGGTTGTTCCAGTCCGCACATTTCTGTGCGCGGATAATTCTGAGCCTGAAGGGCTGGTCAGATTCATCCTGTTGCGCTAACTGAACCACCTCGTGCAATGCAAGAAGCATCCCTTTCACAGACCCGTCCGTGACGCCTGGGCAGTAGACGAGATATATCTCACTCTCGCGACGTCCTTTTTTGAGGACATGCTCGAGTTCAAAAGGGTGAGCATCAAGTGATATGAAGTGCTTCCCGCGATGCTCCCAATAGGATTTTGAAAACCCCTCAGGCTGAGACAAAAGCTGCGCGAGACCAAAACGAGCTTCTTTGGTAGACAGAGCTGACATGCGTTCCCCCTAGGATGAAGTTGGGGCAAAATTACCCCTAACAACTTCTATATATAGTATATCATACTACACCATATTTGTCAATGTGTCTTTCCCCACCTTGGCATTGGGAAGTATGCCTACAAAAAAATCTCTAAGAAAAGTTTCTATTTTAATCTTTGAGTAATAATTTAATTTTTTTAATCGCAAGTTCGAAATCTTTTTCTATTTCATGCTCCCAAATACGAATGTACTTCCATCCCAAATACATCATTTTTCTTCTATTGCGCCTATCCCTTTTTATATTCGTCTCTATTTTCTCAAGCCAATAAGCATTGGGCAGCCTTTTTTTCATTTTATTAAATTGATATCCGTGCCAAAAATCGCCATCTATAAAAACCGCCCTCTTTTTCATAGGCCAAGCCAAATCAGGAGAACCTGGCGCCTTTTTATAATGCTTCTGAAAATAAACCTTATCCTTGCGCAGACGTGAAAACACCCTTGTCTCTATTTTGGTATTTTTAGAGCGGATACGCGACATTATTTCGCTTCGCCTTTTTGGGGAGAATATGTCCGCCATATGCTTTATTTTCCTTTTTAGCTTGAATTTGTAGGGCATTTGCGATATGCCACATCAATACTGGAGGTATAGCATTTCCGATCTGTTTATAGGCTGAAGCATCTGAGCCAAGAAATTCAAACTGATCAGGGAAAGACTGTATTCTTGCTGCTTCCAGAGGTGAGAAGCGTCTATATAACTCTTTTTTCTTATCAACCAATAGAACAGGATCTCTTGAGTTAAGGCTTACTTTAGCTAAATGTGAAGTTATTGTCAGGCAAGGGTTTTCTAAATCCTGAGCAAGACCCCTTTTCATGTTTTTTTTTGCCTTCTTCATTCCTTCCACTGCCTTTTTGGAAAAGTAATATTTAGGATCTTTTGGTTTCAGACTGTCTATGACATTTTTCAGACCAATCCATTTGTTATTATCTGTGCCAAATTGAGAATTTGTTGGCTCAGGAAATTGAAAATTAAAAGCCACATCCTTTCTTATTCCTATAATGAATACTCGTTCTCTTTTTTGAGGCACACCGTAATCCGCAGCATTAAATACTTTGTATTTGACAACATAACCCTGCGCTGCAAAATCCTTTATAACTTCATCAAAAATCTTTCCCCCCTGCAACATGACCAAACCCTTTACATTCTCGGCGATAAAGTACTTTGGTTTTTTTTCATCTAAAATTTTAGACATTCTTTTATAAAGCTTGCCTCGCTTATCAAAAGGGTTTTTTGTAGGATTAACCGTACTGAAGGACTGACAAGGAAATCCTCCCATCAAAACATCGAAGTCTGGAATTTTTTTTATATCAAAATCTTCAATGTCTGCGAGTGTTGCCGGTACATCAAAGTTGCGGTTATAAGTATCAACAGCTTTTGCATCATTGTCCAAGGCAAAGACGATCTCATATGGTAGTTTTTTATATTCTTTGCCCAAAAAATGAAAGCCTCCGACTAAACCCAGGTCGGATCCTCCACATCCGGAGAACATTGAGGCAACTTTCATCCATCTATTATCGCATTTTTATCTCTGGAAGGTAAGTGCCGGCCTGTGGTTTAACAAGAACCCTATACTGCAGAGGCTCTATAATGATATTTTTTGCGTTTTCCTGTTCAACAGGATTCTGTATGACAAATATCTGAGCACTATCTTTAGTTATAAACACACGGTAGATAAAGTACATATTACCGTAATTTTTTGCCGTTTCCCATTCATTAGCGCTCATCGGAAAGAAGGTTATGATTTCACTTTCAGGCATGAAAGTACGAATTGTTGTTTTTACTTCAATCAATTTTTTCTTATTTACATCTTCGAGCTGGACTGATTGTATGTCATAGCCGAGACTCGTATCGTTAGAAACAAGTTTAACAACGCCAAGTTTGTCAGGGCGTATTTTTTTTATTTGCTCGACTTCATATTTGTAAGCTACACCCTCACCAATATCTCCAATTTGTCTTTTATGAAAGCCTGCCGGCACTGAGACACCGGCATTTTTTTCTACTGTACCAGGCATGGAAATTGTAGCTATTTTCTCTTCAATGTACTCAAGAGTTGCATCTGATGAGGAGAGTTTTTTAATTTCAATGTCGCTGACGTCGCCATACCATATATCCCAGTCAAGTTGAGTTTCTTTTCTAACTTTAGCACTGCTCGTATATTCTTTTGGTATTTCAAAAAATAAATCAGAATAAATAATAAAATCTATTGCACCAAGCTCTTTCAAGTTCAAGAAAAACGTCCTGCGAGCATCATCAGAATCCACCAAGCCAGCTAGAAACATGTATCCTAAAAATTCTCTACCATGTTGAGCATGATTGCTGTCGCCATCAAACTGTTCTTCTTGTTTTCTTAGTTCTACCAAGGTGTTTAGCAATTGAGTTGGTGATATTGCTCCCGCCACAACTCGAAGATCATTAAAAATCAAATTGGATACTTCTGCTCCAGTTATTTTAAAACCCTCTCCATATTTAGTGTTAGCTTCTTTGAGAAGTTGGAGTATGAAAGATGCTGGCTTGAACTTAACATTTTGCTCAAGTTGTCTTATAGTCTCTTGAGATTTATTTATAGCATTTGGAAACTGAAACCTATGACAGACAGTCTTAAAAAAGAGTTGGAAGTTTTGAGTTTCGACTAGTAACAAAGCACGAGCGCTTGTTTCGATAAATCCGTCCTCGGTTTCTTTAATCAAACCAAACAGGCTCATCATTTCAGTTCGATGATTTTTTATTGTTTTTTCTGAAACTGCGCGAAGTGCCGAATACCGAGAGTCAAACTCCTTTTCAAAATTAGCTTTTTTATTATGAGATAGAGAGATGATAAGTTGAACAAAAATTGTTAAATCATCTTCAATCTTCGTAAGCATCCGACCCCTAGGAAAAGCGTGCCTTGAAAAATATTCATCCGGTGTTTTATACATATAGATATTATAAGTATTTAATTAACTCTCTTCCTAATTCTTTAGCAAGCAAGGGAGGGACGGCATTGCCAACCTGTTTTAATTGACTCGTCTTTCCCCCACAGAAAATAAAGGTATCGGGAAAAGATTGGATACGTGCAGTTTCTCTTGCTGTGGGAACACGATTGAATTGGTAATGAAAAATATGATTATGTCCCGTATCCATTGTATAGCTAGGCTTCTTACTGTTTAATCTTGTCCAGGCTATATTTACTTTTCGAGTTGAGTGCAAATGCTTGGGCAACGACTTATAGTTAGCACCATCAGGAACCATATTAATGATTTTTTTTGTTTGTTCGGTGTGTACGGTCGCGACGTGGTTAAAAATCCCTTTGGTTTTTTTCCTCATAAGTTTCTGATAATCAGAAGAAGGTGCTTCAGGGTATGGGTGTCCTTCAGGTACAGTCTCCTCTGGCAAATCACCGACGGCGTCCTTTGCATTTACAGTAACAGTTTTTTTTGATTTAGGAAAAACAAACTCTTCACCGTTTTTAAGACCTATGAAAATCACTCGCCTTCTTTTTTGAGGTACTCCATATTCGCTAGCATCCATTATTTTCCAACTGACCTTATAGCCTTCACGTTCAAAGTCTTTAATGATTTCATCTTTAATTTTTCCTTCTTGCATTGACACTAGATTGGGCACATTCTCCATTAGAAAAACTTTAGGTTTAAGCAGACTCACAAAATCAACAAAAGACTTGTAAAGTCTGTTTCTCGGATCGTTTGGATTACGTTTCCCCGAAATTGAAAATCCCTGACAAGGAGGACCTCCTACTACAACATCAATATCGCCTTTTTTTATACCAATTTTTTTACAAATTTGTTCGGCCGTCTCTTTACCTAAATCGGCAACGTAGGTTTTTGTTTTTTTATGATTATAAGCAAGAGTATCAAGTGCGTCTTTCCAATTATCTATTGCAAAAACAATATCAAAGCCAGCTTCTTCAAGCCCGAAGGACAAACCTCCGCAACCGGAAAATAGATCAATTACCTTAGGTGCACTTAAATTCTTCATAGAAATTTTAGATTTGCTCTCTATTTCGTTTTGAAATCGTACAAAAAGTTGGCTCTCATTCGATTTAATACTACTCTCATATATAGAGAAGTCTAGGCAAGAAAAAAGGCCGGCAGAAATCTGCCGGCATAAGTGTTCCCTTACCGCATCAGGGCGGCTTGGGGTAGGTTAGACCCACCGGGGCTGGATGGTTATCCTACCGACCAGATCTTCCATCTGCTTGTACGCCCCGCGAGAAAACGCATTAATACGCCGGCCCTTCAGCAGGACCTCGGCCGTGAGCTGGCCGCACACTTCGTGGTGCATCATGTCATGCAGGCTCATGTGGTAGACGTCCATAGAGTCACCCACCGGCTTCCCCTCGGTTTCCACCATACGAAACTGCATGGGATCATTGCTCCATCGGCGCCTACGATACTCGACCCACATGACAAAGCGCGAAAGGCGACTTCGCTTGTGGGCCGCGGTAAGCGCATCGACTTCTTTAGAAAACTCTTCAAATGGAGTCATTGCCATCTCCCTTTTACTGCCGCCACCTATACTACCCTCTAGAATTTTGATGTCCAGGAATAAAGGCCTAAATACAGGGGTTTTAAGGGAACACTTATGTCTGGGATATGCCAGACGGGGGTACTTGACAAAAGGGGTATTTAGGTGTATGATTATAGGTAGGTACAGAGTTCATCACAACAGGAGAAATCGCATGAATTTCGCTCGCAAAATCGTTGCTCACGTCCGCAACCGGCTCGCCTATGCCCTGTTTGGCAAAGAGATCAGCTCTATCAAAGAAGGCCTGTCGGTGTACGCCGACGACAAGTTGGTTTTTGACGGCGCGATCCACAGCATGGTGCACAACCTTGCTGAGATCACTGCACACCCGTTCGGCCTCGAAACCGAATTCAAGGGCCATATGGCCCAACGCAACAAAAAGAAATTCATGACGACAAAGGCCACCGATCGCGACGGCCAGGAAGATGCGTTTCGGCAGTTCATGTACTACTTCTTCCACAGCCGAGGCACATGTCAGCCTGACCTGCGCCTGCGCACAGTGCATGTCCGGGCGGAGTTGCCCACCGAGCACCGGGTCTATATCGAGGTCATGTGCTATCACGGCATATTCCTCTTCCCAGCCGGCAACGACTATACTCCGCGCGGCAAATATCACCTGCGTCGCATGAAGTCGCTGCTGACTGTCTTTTCGGTCGCGGACAAAACTCCGATTGAAGAGGCGTTCGTCTCCTCGCGGCAAGTTCTGGCTACCAGCCAGACAATTCTCGCCATCATCTGAGCTCCAAGCTCACGTTCACACTTCCCGCCCGACTTTGAAAAAAGTCGGGCGGTTTCTTTTATTTGCCTGTTTGTGGACATCTGATATGCTCGAGCAGGTATCGCTCTTTACAGGAGGCGCACGTGGACAAGCTTACCGCAATCAATACAGCCAAGAAGCAGCTCGTGGCTGACATCCGCGACTATGTCCGGGGGCAACAGGAAAGTTGGCGCCGTATCCCGTGGCTGGCGCTGCAGGCCGACGGCCGCGGCAGATATCCAGAATTCTACTCGCGTTGCTACCGCTTGGGTTTGTGGTCGCTGCATTTCTCGACCGGTCAACAGTATTGCAACCTGATCGACTGTGCGACCGGCGAAATTGTCTGCTCAACGTTCAAACCAGCCGATGACGCGGCGGTGTTGTCTCTCGCCTATTATCTCGACCGGGTCGACACATCAATAATTATTGAAAACCTGCAGAGGGAGGCTTCGAAAAAGATTTCGTCCTGGAGCAGCCGAAAAGAACATATGGAGCGGGCAGTGTGGCGCAGGCAGCTCATCAAAGAGCTTTCGCTCACCAAACTGTATGTTCGCCCCGAAGAAGCAGCTGCAGCGTAAACTCACCCCACCCGCCCGACTTTGAAAAAAGTCGGGCGGTTTCTTTTATTTGTTCATCCCCTCTTTAGCGCCAGAGTGCGAAAATGGGCGCATGAAAGGAATCAAAAAATCTACGGCTGTGCCTCTGCATAAACAGCACAAGCACGACGCAGCAAACAGGCACAACATGGCATCCCGACTTGAGGGTGTCGTAAAAAATAGGGGTATCAAACCAGACCGTAAGCCAGCAAAAAATAAATAGAGGAAATTCATCTATGCAATAAAACAGCGCCCCTCTAAAGGGCGCTTTTGGGCTTGAGGAAAGGTTTGGTAATGAGGGCAAAAAATGATAAGGTAAGACACACGGAGAGTTGCCAGAGCGGTCGAATGGAGCAACCTGCTAAGTTGTTGTCCGGGGAACTGGACCGAGGGTTCGAATCCCTCACTCTCCGCCATAGAAAAAAGCGCCGATTGGGCGCCTTTTTTGTGTCTTTACCCTGCCCCGGAATTGCTGTAGGCTTTACTGCAGAGTATGAGTACCCAGCGCGCGGGTTTGCGCGGCGTAAGGAATGCTGGAATGCCTACGGAAATGAAGGAATATACAGAGCACAACACCTCGACACTCGAGTCGCTGTTTACGGCCCGTTTGCGGGCTATGCCACCCCACGAACTCGAGTCGCTTATTGCGGCCCACTTGTTGGCTCACCCCGACCGGCGATACAAAGTGGGCGAAGAGCACCTCACTGCGCGGCACTTGGTCCAGGAACTGCACGACACCCCTACCAAGGTATCGATCATCTTCCACGACCATCGCAACTTGCCCGGGACTTGTCCCGAGTGCGAAGTCTCGCTGCACAACAGCATACGGGTCGAGCTGGTCTGCTGCATCGACCCTCAAGGCAAGGTGTACTTTAAGTCTCGTTACGAAGGTGAAAGGTTCGACAAAGCGCAGGCGGATCTTGCGCAGTTTCGCGCCGACTCGCTTGTCCCTGCACAATAACTAACACAGCGCGCCCACCCGGGCGCGCTTTTTAAGGGAACACTTACATCTGGGATATGCCAGATGCTGGGAACACTTACGTCCAGGATAAGGGCACACTTATGTCTGGGATTTTCCAGACGCTGCCAGACGCCATACTTTACCCTGCCACGGAATTGCGGTACGCTCTGGGCAGAAGGAGAAGCTACTACCAGACGGGAGGAAGCAGTGAAGAAAACGTTCCTAAAGAAGCTGATGCGGACAGTCGAAACAGTGAAAAAGTCCCTAGAGACGCTGATGCGGACAGTCGGCGAAAGGTTGGGGTTTCTTGACCCCTGGGAAGGCGTCGAGAAAGTACCGCTCAAGAACTACCGGTATTCAATTGACGACATTGCCGGAGACCTGTCGCGCCGCATGTGGCGCATGCGCACCAGGTACAACGCACGGCTCGATTGCGCCGAGCTCTATGGCGACGGCAAGATTGTCGCCCAGGTTCGCATTATCCTAGTGCCGGGTCAGAAAGCCGAGGCGGACATCACCACCTTCGGCGTCCCCCAAGAGCTGCATAAACTGATCATGAAGAGCTTGCCGGGCATGCGGGTGCGGTTTAACTACGCACAAAAACCACTAACAGCATAAGAGGCGCACCCGCGCCTCTTTTTCTTTCTCTATTATGAGGAATTTATTTCGCCATGCCTGGGATCATGTTGGCTGGCATGATATCAATTGTTGCGCCCGGGATCATGAAATGCGGGTGACCAACAAACATAGCCGCGACAGCTTCTTTGCTTTCGCCATTGACCAGCGAGTACATCATGACGTCGTTGGTTACTTCTTTGGCGCCCTCTGCGCTCACTTGCGTGGTCTTGCCTGCCCCGGCAGTCTCTATCATAGAGGCTGCATGAGCTGCCATCCACTGGTTCCACTCGGTTTCCATTTTGTCCTGACTCTCTTTACGTTCGGCTTCTGGCTTTTCCATCCACTCTTTCATAGTGGCGGCAGGCGCCATGTAGAGCACTAAAAATTTGTTCATATAGTGTAAATATTATTACTAGACTCACACTGTATCATATCAAAGAGATATAAAAAGCCGCTCATAGGAGCGGCAGAGTTTGTTTATCCGATTCTCGACAAGTCTTACCCGAGGCCTAATGACCCAAGATGTTTTGGATGACACTGTTGACTACCCCTTTTCCGCTGCCGCTGTTGTCAGTGTCTGAGCTGTCGCCGGACGACTGCTTTTCCAATATGGGAGATACGATGGCAGGCGTGAGCTGCTTGCCGACACTCAGGTATGTAGAAATGTAGGTCGATGTGCGCAGCACTACCGTAAAGCCCTTGATAGCTGCTTCATAGTCCTTGGACACGATGGCGGCACTGCTGCTGGCAATTTGCTGGTCCATGACGGCAAACTTGGCTGTGATGCTTGCAACCGTCGTGGTCGAAAGTGTCGGCTTCAATTTTGCGAAGCTGGTACGGGCCGCCTTGAGTTGGGTTGTAGCACTTGCCTGCAGTTTGATCGCGGTGCGCATATTAGTGTCAGTTGCATGCTGCTCTTCTAGAGAAACATCCTCGCTTGCTGTGGCAGTGTCATCTGCAGGGGCAGCCATCATCATGGTGCGCGCAGTGTCACTCGTAGTTGCCTCACCTGTTGCTTGTGCACTGGTTGCAACTGCAGGCGCAAAGGTTGCAGCTTGCTTGGCGTTCTTATTGTTCTGCTTGTTTTGTGCACCAAGCGCGACAACCGGACCAGTGCGCACGGTGCTGGTCGATGAAGAGATAGCCGCAAGAACGTTCGAGTATGTACGCAAGGTTACTGCCAGCTTGCTGGAGTTTGCCTTGGTCTCGGTGCTAGTTGATGTATCAGAAAGCTCGGCAAGCACTTGTTCGTGTGCATCAAGAACCGAGGAAAGCTCAGTTGAGATCTGTGTGGCAGTGCCTGGGTCAGTGACAGCAATGACAACAGTCAGCGCCTGAGCTTGTTCGGCATGGTCGTCGAGGTTTGCGGAAATCTGCGCCGCTGCGGCAGTTGAAAGTTTGCCCTTGCTTGCAAGAGTCTCTGCCTCGGCAACGCGGCGCTCGGCAACAGTAGCGTGCCACTGTGCCTTGGCCGGTGTAGAAAATGCCAATGCACCTTCCACTGTTTCGTTGACCGAAACCTTGACCGGGTACAGCGTATCGCCCGGCAGCGCGCCTTGTGCTGCGTAAGCCGTGTATCCGCCACTTCCCAACAGCAACAGCACGATTGCTGAAAACGCGAGGCTGATACGCGACATAAACACGTACGGCGTCACGACCGCGGGCGGATTCATGACATCAAAAAGCCGCGTGCGGATTGCGCGCTTTTCTTGGTCGCTGAGCCGCACATTGCGCAGCTCGTGTTGCATTTTTTCATTAAAGTGTGTCATTGGGTTTCTTGGGGTGGTGCTTCGAGCGCTTCGCGGAGTTTCTTGACCCCTCGGTGGATGCGCACAGAGACTACGTTTTCTGTCTCGTCGAGCATCTGTGCGATTTCCTTGGGAGTAAAACCGTCGATAAAGCGCATGGTCAGGACTTCTTTATAGGGCTCTGGCATCATCGCGAGAGCCTCTACTGCTCTGCCGGCCTCGAACCGGTCCATAGCTTTGTCCAGCGTGTTGCTGTCATCTGCGGGCAAGATGTCTTCGATAGTGTGGCCTTCCTCTGGATGAGCGAGGCCTTCCAGCGAAACCGGGGTGTGTCTGCGGTATTCATCAATGATGAGGTTACGCAGCACCCGGAAGAGAAACGGCCTATACTCTCGTACCTCTTCCCCACGGTTCACGTATTCCCATGCTTTTATGAAGGCTTCCTGGGTTAACTCTACCGCACGTTCGCGGTCGGACAAGCGCATCGCTGCATGGCGGAAAAGCTCGTCGGCGTGTGCCTCGAATGCTGCCGCAAAGTCCTGATGCGTGTCCTTCATATAATGTGACGGATGAGAGTGCCTATCCTTTCCTTATTTAATTGCTTTAGCTACTGCCTCGGCAATGCCCTTTTCAAAGGGTCCTGGGACAATTTTAAGGGCGGTCGGGTTCGGCACCAGCGCAGCCAAGTTTTTAGCAGCCTGGAGCTTCATCTTGTCGGTGATTTTGGTGACACGATTATCAAGTGCGCCGCGGAACACACCCGGAAACACGAGCGAGTTGTTGATCTGGTTGGGGTAATCGCTGCGACCCGTACCGATGACCATGGCCCCACCTTTTGCGGCTTCTTCGGGCATGATTTCCGGTACCGGGTTGGCCATCGCAAAGACAATCGCCTTCTGCGCCATGAGCTTGATCTGCTTGGCACCCAACAGCCCTGGGCCCGAGACACCGATGAGCACATCGGCATCAGCAAGAGCTTCCTCGAGTCCGCCGTGCAAACCGCGGCGGTTGGTCATCTTTGCCAGCTCTTTTTTATGCGGAGTAAGGTTCTTGCGCACCAGGTTGATGATGCCTTTGCTGTCCAGGACCACAATGTCTTCGATACCTGCCTGCACCAAGAGTTTTGAAATGGCAGTGCCCGCTGCGCCCGCGCCCGAGACAACGACGCTCAAGCTGCTGAACTTTTTGTTCACCACCTTGGCGGCATTCATCAGTGCGGCCAACACAGCAATGGCCGTGCCGTGCTGGTCGTCGTGCATGACCGGGATATCGAGCTTGGCTTTAAGAGCGTCCTCTATTTCAAAACAATTGGGCGCTGCAAAGTCTTCGAGGTTGATGCCGCCAAAGCCCGGCGCTATGCGAATAATTGTTTCAATGATTTCTTTTGGATCTTGGGTATCAAGCACAATCGGGAACGCATCGACATTTCCAAAGCTCTTGAACAGGGCGCACTTGCCTTCCATCACTGGCAGAGCGCCAAGCGGCCCGATGTTGCCGAGCCCCAGCACTGCCGAGCCGTCGGAGATGACCGCGACCATTTTCCCTTTCATGGTGTAGTCGCGCGCAAGTCGCGGGTTTTTGGCCACAAAGGTCGAGACCGCCGCAACGCCCGGCGTATATATAAGAGAAAGCTCGTCGCGGGTACGGACCTTCATCGCTGGTTCCATGCGCACCTTGCCGCCCAACTCCTTATGTAATGCGAGCGCCTTTTTGGAGATATCTTGTGCCATATCTCGTATAATACTAGGAATGCGCCCGGCTGACCACATTACTGACCACTTCCGCCTGACTGAACCACACAAAGAGGCTCTCAAGCGCCTGGGGCTTGTGACCGTGCAGGACCTCCTGTTCCATTTCCCTAGCCGCTACGATATGGGAGGAAGTTCGGCCGACATCGGCAATTTGGTAGTCGGCAGCGAAGTCACCATTGTCGGCACGCTCCAAAAACTGCAGACCAAAAAGTCCTGGAAGCGAAAAATACCTGTGTCCGAGGGCGTCATACAAGACGCAAGCGGCAAGATCAAATGCATGTGGTTCAACCAGCCGTACATCGCAAAGATGTATGCCGAGGGCACGACCGTGCGTGCTGTCGGCAAAGTAACAGGCAGTGCCGGCAAGCTGTACCTGGCAAACCCAAGGCTTGAAAAAATAACGTTGGCGGAAATGGAAGCAAACGTCAGCGGCGGATTGTTCGGGCAGCAACAGGAGCAGAAAGCTTCTATGGAAAATGGTCTGGTTGAGTCCGAAGGAACGACCCGAGGACCTTTTTCAGAGAAGGTTTCTGATGAACACCAACTCTTTGCGGTCTATCCAGAAAGCCGCGGGGTCACGTCGCTGTGGTTTTTGCATGCGGTAGCGAAAGTCCTTGCAAACGGCGTACTCGACCAGATCCACGACCCGATCCCATCCGAATTGCTGAAGCGCTACCACTTGCCGACACTTACTACCGCGCTGGTGTGGGTGCATACGCCCAAGACTCTTAAAGATGCCGAGGCCGCCCGCAAGCGCTTTGCGTTCGAAGAAGTGTTTTTGATCCAGCTCGAGCGCGGACGCGATCGTGCACAGCAACGCCACGAAAAAAGCTTTCCCATCGAAGTTTCTGCATCAGAGGTCCAAGCGTTCATGGCGGACTTCCCCTTTACGGCGACACCAGCGCAGATGCACGCTATCAACGCGATACTCAAGGATATGAAAAGTGGCACGCCGATGTCGCGATTGCTCGAAGGCGACGTAGGCAGCGGCAAGACCGCGGTGGCTGCGACCGCTGCGTTTGCGACCGTGCGCACCCGGCCAGCGGGGCAAAAGTTCGGTACTCTGCAGGTGGCGTACATGGCCCCGACCGAAATCTTGGCCAAGCAGCACTTCGAGTCGTTCATCAAATACTTTGAGCAGTTCCCCATTAACATCGGGCTCATCACCGGGTCGGGCTGCTTTAAGTTCCCATCCAAGGTAAAGCGCGGTGGCGCCACGGCGATATCGCGCACCCAGCTTTTGAAGTGGGTCCAGAATGGCGAGATCCCCGTTGTTATCGGCACGCACGCGCTCATTCAAAAGTCGGTGCAGTTTAAGCATTTGGCACTTGTCGTTATCGACGAGCAGCATCGCTTTGGCACCAACCAGCGCCGCATGTTGGCACGGAAAGAAGATAAGCTTCCCCACCTTCTGTCGATGACTGCGACCCCGATCCCGCGCACGCTCGCGCTTACTATATATGGAGACCTCGACCTGACCCTGCTCGACCAGATGCCCCCGGGGCGCAAACCGATCATTACCGAAATCATCAAGCCCGAAAGCCGCTTCAAGGCATACAACAAAATCCGCGAAGAGCTTGAGGCTGGCCGCCAGGCGTATATCATTTGCCCGCGCATCGACGAACCCGACCCAGACAAAGCATTTGCGCTTATGGCCAAGTCGGTCACTGCCGAAGCCAAGCGATTGAAAAAAGAAGTCTTTTCCGATTTCGAGATCGACATTTTGCACAGCAAGATGACCCCAGCCAAAAAAGACGAGGTCATGAAAAAGTTTTCGGAACACAAAACCGATATCTTGGTCGCAACATCTGTGGTCGAGGTCGGCGTTAACGTACCCAACGCAACGCTCATTATGATTGAGGGCGCCGAGCGCTTTGGCCTGTCGCAATTGCATCAGCTGCGCGGGCGTGTGGTACGCAGCAACCACCAGGCGTATTGTTTTGTCTGTCCTGAAAGCAAGGGCGAGCAAACCATGGCGCGCCTGCGTGCGCTTGTCACCGCCAAAAACGGATTTGAACTGGCCGAGAAAGACCTCATGCAGCGCGGCCCTGGCGAGTTGTCAGGCCGCAAACAATGGGGCATTTCCGACATTGGTATGGAGGCTCTGAAAAACCTCAAGCTCGTCGAGGCAGCCCGCACCGAAGCGCTCGAGCTTATCAAGCAAGACGAAACACTCGCCCGGCACCCAATGCTTGCCGAGGCACTTGTGCGCCGAACCAAAAACTTGCACTTTGAGTAAAATATTGTAGAATCCTGAAGGATAGAACCGGAGGAACATATGCATATCGCACATAGATGCGAACGACTCATTGTTAGGGCATACCGCTCAGGAGAGTATGTACGGGCCGAGTCATCGGCGCGAGGCGGCAAGCTCGTATTTTCAACGGCATACGAAAAGTGCAAGCAGCCGCTGTTCCAGCTTGCACTGTATGTCTTTGCAAAGAGGATCAATCCGCACTTTATCGAAGAAGACGAGCGCCTGGACATCAGCAATCTCAAACTTGATGATGTGATTGCAGTAGGCCACGGCATCGTCACTTTGGCCGTGAAAAACAAGCATGCCTGTGTGCACAAACCGGCCAGTGTGTTTTCAACACTCAAGGTACCTCTGCCCAGGATGAACTCGCAGTGGGCCACTGTGGACAAACATCGCCAAATCTACTTTAGCGAAGATTTTACCGGCCCCGACCCGTGGGTGTGCCTACAGCTCCCGACCGATCCAGACAAGTCGACATCAGTTATATAAGAGACCCACACAGGGTCTCTTTTTTATGTATGGGTCTCGTTTTTTATATATGTGTGCGTTATAGTCTTAGGGCAGGCAGAGACAGGGGCGTGTAGCTCAGTGGTAGAGCAGCCGTCTTATACACGGCCGGTCGAAGGTTCGATCCCTTCCGCGCCCACAATTAGTAGTAATATTTGAGTATGAAAAAGATTTTACAAGGCTTTCAACAATTTATACTGCGCGGTAACGTCGTCGAGCTGGCGGTAGGTATCGTCATCGGCGCCAGCTTTGGCGCGTTGGTAAATGCCTTGGTCAAAGACATCATCACTCCGCTCATTGGCGCGATCGCAAAGGTGCCGGACTTTTCGCACAGAGTAGTTACCGTCAATGGAAGCGAGTTTTTGTACGGCGATTTTATGAACGCGGCAATATCCTTTTTCCTTACCGCAGCAGCGATCTACTTTTTTGTGGTGCTGCCTCTCAACACTTTTATCAACCGCATCAAGCGCGGCGAAAAGACTCCTGACCCAACCACCAAAAAATGTCCCGAGTGCCTGAGCGATGTACCGCTGAAAGCAAGACGCTGTCCTATGTGTACCAGCGTCATCGCTGCATAAACCTAGTTTCGTCATCGGCCTTCCCTTTCCCTTGAACCCGCGCTATAGTTGCGCGGGTTCTTACAAAAGGAGAAGTACCTTGAAACGTTTTTCGTTTGATTATATGAATGCGGCAGGCTACGCCAAGTCGGTTGACCATGTGCGCAAGCTGGCACAAGTTCCACTAACGACCCACATCGTCGTCGGTGGCATCACCTGCGCTGCCCAAGAAGGCAACACCGGTGGCACCAATTTTGTGCAGGTCGGCAACGATTTCTTCAACTCGCTCGGACTCCCCAACAAAGGGAAAGAGTGGCTGCGGAGCAATCTGCCTGAAATGTGTAACATCGCCATCGACACCGGCAAAAAGCTGGTGGTCAATATCTCGGGCGGCACGCCGCAAGAGTATGTCGATCTGGGCGTGGTTGCACACGAGGGCGGCGCCGACATCGTGGAGCTCAACCTCAGCTGCCCGAACAAGTTCGGCCCGGGCGGCAAGCAAAGCGACATGTTCGCCTTTGATGTTGCCGCCATGGACATGCTCAAGGTCCTTTGGCGCGAGCGGCTCGGCACAAAGATCGAGACCTGGTGGAAGCTTTCGCCATACGCCAACCCGATGGAACGGGTGCGTATCGCCCAGTTTCTGTATACGACTGACGCAGCGCGAGTGACGCTGTGCAACACCTTCCCCAACGCGCGGCCGCGCGACAAGGACAGCAAGCTGCTTGTCACCGCCAAAAACACCAATGGCCGTGCAGGACTTTCCGGCGAAGGTTTGCGGATTATTTCGCAGATCAATGTCGAGCACTTCCGCGAGCTGCTGCCCACACGCATCGGCATCAATGGCGCCGGCGGCATCGACTCGGGCACAGTGCTCGAGGAATATCGACAGCTCGGATGCGACGGCATGCAGGTCGCCGGGGCATTCATGATCAACGAAGACGTCAGTGTGCTGCACGACATCGCAGCACAATGGGCGGACAACTACTTCCCCGTTGAAGCCGAAGCATAGCAACACAACCATCCCGGTTAACCGGGATGGTTTTTTCTTTCTACCTCTGCTACAGTGCCCGGTGGACGAACTAACTAAACAAGGGAGACAGAGCATGAATGTCGGCCGCAACCAAGAAGGTGTAGCTACCTATATCTCCATGTCCATGCCGGACGATTGGCATGTGCATTACCGCGATGGCAACATGCTGCGCATGGTGACGCCATTGGTGCGCAAAAGGTTTTGGCACACACTGGCTATGCCCAACCTGGACCCGCCCATCGTCACCAACGAGCGCGCATCGGCATACAAGGAAGCGATCCACACATCAAGTCCCGACGAGCACGACATGTACAACAAGCCGACTCATGTCAGCCTGTATCTTGCAGAAACTCTTGACCCGCAAGAAGTCGCAAACGCGCCGGAGCACGTAAAGGCAATAAAATATTATCCCGCCGGACTCACGACCAATAGCGAAAAAGGGATAACCGATCCGTCTGCACTTTGGACACGGGGCACTCGCGCACACGAAGTATTGTGCGCGGCGGCCGAGAAAAAGATCGTGGTGTGTTTGCATGCTGCCGACGGCAAAAATGCGCACGGGGTCGAGCTGGACCCGTATGACCAAGAGCCGCACTTCATGGCTGAGTCCTTGCCGCGGATCCGAGATGCCCATCCGAAGCTCAAAATTTCGGCCGAGCACCTTTCAACCAAGCAGGGCGCCGACTACATGTTAAAGCATGGCGGGCCATTGCTTGGCTGCAGCCTCACCGCGCACCACTTGTTGCTTGACCGTCGGGATGTATTTCGCGGCGGGTTTCGACCACATCGCAGCTGGATGCCGGCGATACAAAGCATTGAGCATACAGAAGCGTTGCGGGACCTGGCAGGTAAAGGCCTGCCGTTTGTGTGGCTCGGGAGCGATTCCGCACCACACTCGCAAGCAAAAAAAGAAAGTGATTGCTGCGCGAGCGGCGTCATGATGGCGCACGCGGGTATCGAGCTATATGCCGAGGCGTTCGACAATATGAACGCCCTGGACGACCGGTTCGAAAACTTTGCATGCCGCAACGGTGCGCGATTCTTTAACGTTACGGACGGACATAAAGACAAAAAACGCCCTTCCATACACCTGCAGCGATTGAAATGGAAAGTGCGTAAACCGTTTATGGTCTGGAATGATACGGACGAATTGCAACATTACGACGTTGTCCCCTTCCGTCTCGGCGAAGAGATAGAATGGACTCTGTCCTAACAACCAACCCCGACCAGAAATGGCCCGGGTAAGGGAACACTTATGCCGCTTTATAAGCGGCTTTTTCTTTTGCCCGCTTTCCTGTATGCTCACACAAAGTCCTTTCAACCCCGGAGGAAAAAGTGGCCGCATACAAAAAAGTCCCCCACTGCATCAAGACGCAGCAATACACCGTCGATGAATTGAGCGAGCTGTTTCGCATCGCCAAAACGTACAAAGAAACCGGCGAAAGCTCCTCTGCGCGCGGCAAGATCATGACGACGCTGTTTTACGAACCGAGCACACGTACGCGGCTTTCTTTCGAAGCTGCGATGCTGCGCCTCGGCGGCAGAGTCATAAGCACCGACAATGCGGGTCAATTTTCATCGGCCGCTAAGGGCGAGACGCTCGAAGACACTATCCGTGTCGTTAGCGAATATTGCGATGTGATCGTGCTGCGCCACACCGACGAAGATGCCGCCGAGCGCGCCATCAACTACTCTGCCCACATACCCGTCATCAACGGCGGGTGCGGACCCAACAAAGACCGGCCGCACTACATGCACTTGGCGCAACATCCGACACAAGCGCTCCTTGACCTGTATACGATCGAGGAACATTTCGGATACATCACCAGCTTGCGCGTTGCATTTGTGGGAGACCTCAAGAACGGCCGCACAGTGCGCTCATTGGCGTATCTGCTCGGCAAGTACCACGGGGTCAAGATCAAGTTTGTCGCGCCCGGCAACTTAGCCGTCGGGGACGATATCAAAGACTACCTCAAGCGACACAATGTCGAATACCAAGAGTATGGGAATTTGGCTTCTGTTATCGACCAGGTAGACGTGGTGTATATGACCCGCCTGCAGGAAGAACGCATGACCGGCTCGTCTGAGTTGAGCGCAAGCATGGACAGGATCCGACTTGGAACCTCGTACGCCATGACAGAAGCCTTGGCCGCCAAAATGCACGATAATGCGATCATTCTGCATCCACTACCGCGTATTGACGAAATATCGACGGCGGTCGACAGAATGAAGCAGGCCAAATATTTTGACCAGGCGCGCAACGGACTCTATGTCCGCATGGCGCTCCTACATCAGATGTTCAACTAGCACAAACCCCGACTTTTCAGTCGGGGTTTTTTTAAGGGAACACTTACATCTGGGATATGCCAGATGCTATACCAGCGGCTGGTGTTCGATATCCTGCTTGCGCTTGGGCGTGATGCCGTGGGCAATGAGGATCTGTTCGAACTCTTCGCGCTCTATTGTTTCTGTTTCAATCAGTCGGCCAGCAATGGCATCAAGCGCATCGCGGCGAGTGACGATAATATTTTCTGCCTTGGCATATGCCCCGTCGATGATCGCACGGACCTCAGAGTCGATATCAGCCGAGACCTTTTCCGAATATTCTTTGCCATCGACGCCTGCGCCAAACAATGCGCGGCCGCCTTCGCCTTCTAGGGCAACAGTGCCCATCTTGTCGGACATACCGTAGCGGGTCACCATGTCGCGCGCAAGTGCGGTCAATACCTGGAGGTCGTTACTTGGACCAGTCGTCACATCGTTAAACACCATTTTCTCTGCAATGTAGCCGCCCAAAGACATCGCGATGTCGTCGAGGAACTCGAGTTTGCTCTGCATCTTTTTGTCATCCAGCGGCAATTTAAGGGTGTACCCCGCTGCGCGACCGCGGCTGATGATCGAGATCTTATGTACTGGGTCGGCGTACGGCAACATAGACGCCACCAACGCGTGACCTGCTTCGTGGTATGCGGTGATCTCTTTTTCTTTTTTATTGAGCACGTGGCTGCGGCGCTCGGGGCCGAGCATCACCTTTTCGATCGAGCGGATGAGGTCGAACTGCGCGATCGTTTTGCGGTTTTCGCGGGCGGCCAAGATAGCACCCTCGTTCATGAGCGAGAAGAGGTCTGCGCCCGAGAAGCCCGGCGTGCGTTCAGCAATGACCTCGAGATTCACATCTTCGGCAAACGGCTTCTTGCGCGAGTGGATTGCCAAAATTTCAAGACGGTCATGGCGGTCTGGCAGGTCGATGGTAACGCGGCGGTCAAAGCGACCTGGGCGCAAGAGCGCTGGGTCCAACACGTCGGGGCGGTTGGTCGCTGCCATAACAATCACCTTTTCGTTTGGCTCAAAGCCGTCCATTTCCACGAGTATCTGGTTGAGGGTCTGTTCGCGCTCATCATTGCCGCCGCCGACACCGGTACCGCGCACGCGGCCGACTGCGTCGATTTCGTCAACAAAGATAATAGAAGGCGCCGCTTTCTTTGCGGTCAAAAATAGGTCGCGCACGCGGCTAGCACCGACACCGACAAACATCTCGACGAATTCTGAACCGGAGATCGAGAAAAACGGCACACCTGCTTCGCCCGCCACTGCGCGCGCAAGCAAGGTCTTGCCGGTACCCGGACCACCCATGAGCAAGATGCCTTTGGGGATACGCGCGCCGATGTCGAGGAACTTGCGCGGGTTGCGCAAAAAGTCGACAACCTCGATCAGTTCTTCTTTTGCTTCTTTGGCACCCGCAACATCCTTAAAGGTCACGCGCGAGTTAGCGTCGTTGGGGTCAATGAGGCGTGGCTTGCTCTGGCCAAACGAGAATGCCTGCATCCCTGCCCCTTTCATCTGGCGCGACAAGTACCATACAAACGCAATGATCAAAACAAGTGGAGCCAAAAACGGAATGAGCTGTGTTGCCCAAAACTCCCAAGTGCTTTCGCGTTTAACATTAATAGCCACCGCGTCGAGCTGCGCTTTTTCTATACCGTAGTTCGAAAGTGTCTGAGTCAGCGCCGAGTCAGGCTCTTTTTTAGAAGTCTTTTCAGTCTTGTCTGCATATGTAATGGCCAGGTCGTTGCCATCGATAGTAATAGCGCTGACCTTGCCTGCACCGATGTCTGCAGCGAGCTGCGAAATTGCGATGTCAGAGCTCGGCTTTTTAGTCGAGTTTGCAAAGTAGGTGTACGCACCTGCAAGCATGACAAGCGCCACGATACCCGTGACCAAGTTAAACCAGAAACTATCCCCGCCCGGTGTCATTGGCCCCTTTGCGTTTTTGCGTTTTTTTGAGTCAGGCATAATGAAGCGAGTATATCAAATGTATAGTAAATAATGAAGCTTCCACCCTAAGCTATTAGAGTAGACTCGATACATGAATATATAAGGAATACACTTATGTCTTGTCCTCAAGACGAGGGAACGCCCCAGAAGTGGTATAGTCAGGGCATGGCCAACTTGTTGGAGCATAAAAAGGTACGGCTCGATTACGAGATCCTCGAGGAGTTCGAGGCGGGCTTGGAATTGCTCGGCCCCGAAGTAAAGAGCATCCGCGCCAAACATGGCAAACTGGAAGGCTCCCACGTCATTGTGCGCGGCGGCGAGGCCTATATTGTGGGCATGCAGGTGCCGCCCTACCAGGCAAGCAACACTCCTGCGGGCTACGACCCCGAAAGGACACGCAAACTGCTCCTGACCAAAAAAGAGCTTGCTAAATTGGCAGAATTTGAGGGACAAAAGGGCTTGACAATTGTGCCTATTTCGGTGTATAATAAAGGGGTAAAGCTCAAGGTAAAGATTGGCGTTGCACGCGGCCGTAAGAAGTACGACAAGCGCGCCGTCATGAAAGAGCGCGACACCAAACGCGAAATCGACAGAACATTGAAAAATCGCTAGGCGTTCCCGAAAAGCGCGGGACACAGACAAAAAAACAAGTGCGAAGGGGGCTTTCGACGGCGACGGCCGGAGAACTTGAGAAAATTTCTAGCAAGAAATTTTCGTACCCCTGAGGACTTTGTTTTTGTACCGTGTCCTTCCCTCCTCGGGGATGACAGGCCTAGACAATACAGCCACTCGTGTGATGCGCGAGGTCGGAGCCCAGGTCTCCGTAAAAAACTGGAAAACATGACTGCAAAAACAGCTGTCGCTTCGCCGTACTTTACGGCGAACGAGTTCGCCTTCGCGTAATACGCCAACGCCAACTCGCATCCTCTTTACCGCTCCCAACGGTAGAGGCCGGGTGTTATAACTTGGGATACTAGCACTGCAGCCGCTTCGGGCAGTGACAGAAAATAAGGAGCTGCACCGCATATCTATTTTGATTATTCTTAACGGTATGCGCTACAGAAAGACAGAATAATCTACACCCCGTAGAAGCGCTCACGACACTGGATTGCACGGCGGTTCGACTCCGCCCATCTCCACAAAAATAAGAAGTGTAACGACTATATTTTTGTAGGATGTCGAGGATTTGCTCGACGCCACATCAATACATAAAAAGACTCCCACATCGGGAGTCTTTTACGTAAGCTTATGTCAGTGGAGATGAGAAAAGCACCTGCGTGCTTTTCGTGGCGGAGTCGAAAGCCGGACCGCTGTCGTGCAATTGCACGGCCGGGAGGCAGGGTCGTGCGGCCAATTTGTGACGACAAATTGGAACGCCTGACCGACTCTCACCACCAGTTGCTAGCACAAATAAAAAAACCGCCCCTAGAGGCGGTTGGTCTTGCTCAGGTTATTAATCCAAATCTGGTTCAGGCCACAGCGCGTCATCATTTGCCATTGACCCGTCAGACTGAATAATCATTGTATGATCGACGATTAATCCTGGAATATTTTCCGCCGGACCTTGCGTGACATAAACGACCAATCGATCTGTACTATCGGCACGCGCGGGGCGGATAATTAAACTAAAGAAACCGAACGCAGTGACATAATAGGTTGGTAAATGCCACCGATGATCATGCAAATCCGGAAACATATCATCCAGACCACACATGTACATCTTCAATGCGTCTTGGTTTTTATGATGCCGGACAATTAGCCACCCAGAATCAGTTTCGTGATCAAGACTGTGAACTTCCGTTCGCGTAATATCGTCCCAATTTAGGTAATCTGCTGCAAGATCACCAGGAATCGCCGCGTGCAGATTAAGCGAGTAGCTAGTGAACAATGTCCGATCTTCAGAGTACTTGGAATACCCGGTATAGCGATATATCTGAGGGAATAAGATTCCGTTTTTCCTAACCCTACTTCCGGCAACCTCTTTAAGGTTAATGATCTTTGCGCTCATCACATACTCCTTCATGGGTCTAAATGGACTATACGACAGAAACTATATAAAGTCAAAGTTAACTCGTTTACAGAATTAACTCTAATGCCCCTAATACGCGACTATATTTTGTAGGATGCCGAGGATATGCTTGGCGCCACAAATTAAATCTGTACCATCTTCCCTTTTTCTGCTACTGTAGCGGCAGAATAGAGAAGGAGGAAGCAATGGTCGAGCACATCATTCATGGTTTCAAGGCGACGGCGATTGTAGGATCCATTGTCCAGTTTGGACTATTTTGGTGGACAATGTGTGTCGCCCCCGTCGGATTAGCACATGAGAAGGGCGAGTACCTGCGGATTCTTGTTAAACACCGACAACGCGCAAAGGTATTGATGACTATCCTTGCCATAACCTACCTGTGTTCGATTATTGGGACCTTGAACAAGGCCGAGGAACATCTTGTACTGTATAGTGCACTAACCATCTGCATGCTTTTTTTCGTTGGGATATATGTCTTCAACGGCGAGCGTTCACAGTCCCACGGAGCGAACGCCACCATGGGCGGCAGTTTGGTTTCCTTTGCACTGATATTAGTTGTGATCTTGGGCATGATGCCTCCAATTCCATCATGATATGACGAAACCCCGACCAACGTCGGGGCTTTTTTCTTTCTGTACCACCTCCCCAACTTCTGCTACTGTAGCGGTAGATAGTCGAAACGCTTACACATGGAGGCAGTAATGCGCGGCAAGATCTTTCAGATAAGCACGCTTGACCAACTACGTACCGGCGAGCCGCATCACCCGCAAAAAGACGAAGCAGGTGATGCAATTATTGGTCGCTGGGGACTCGAGGGCGATTGTCATAACCGCGAAATGCGCCGGAGCTTCAGCAAGCCCGGAACGTTTAAGCCAAACATTGACCGACATATTACCCTACTTGCGATAGAAGTGATCGACAGTCTCAACCAAGAACTCGGACTTGAAATGCGGCCCGGTACCTTGGGTGAGAACATCACCACCCAAGGACTTGGAGACCTGTTCAACATTGCGGATGGGAGCCGGATTTTTATCAGGAATCCCGCAGGTTCGGAATTGTGCGTTTTGCGGGTAACCGAGCAGAATGAGCCGTGTATTAACCTAAGCACAATACATCGACTCTTGGTCAAAAGAATATACAAGCGTCGAGGACTTTTGTGCTCAATTGTCAGTGGTATTGGCAACCGCATTATGTCGGGCGACCCTATCGAAGTGATAGCGTGGTCAGCAACACGTCAAAGCCCCGACTAAGTCGGGGCTTTTTTTGTGTATATCAGAAATTATTACTCTGCCGAGGTGCTCGTCGAAAGCTTCATCACTTTGACTGCGCCCTCGCCTGATACCCACGTACCCGATGTTGTCATAGCGCGCATAGGTTGTGCTGAATACATCATATCCTGCTGACCCCAACGGCCCTGCACCATATTGTTGCCGAAATTGTTTTCCACAGTGGCCTTGAGCTCGCCGAACTGCACGCCCGCCCAAAAAATAAACAGCACGATAAGTATGCGCACCAACATGTGTCCCCAGTGGCGGCCTCCCATGCAGCCCATGCACATACACCCTTCTCCGTGCTCTTTTACTTTGTCTACTTTATCCATTTGATTGTGCGTTAATTAATATCTATATCTTGCTACTGACAGTATAGCCTAGCTTTTATAAGTGGGTGATATACTTTGGGTGTAGCATTCACTTTTATTATTTTAAAGAATGCGAATTTATATATGTCCAAGACAGTTAAGTGGGTTTTGATAATCATCATTGTCGCCGTACTTGCAGGCGCAGTGTGGATGAGCGGAGTATTAGGCAACAAGACAAGCACAGCTGACCAGCCTGCGGCTGCGGCCGTTGCTGCCAAGACCCCTACCAACTCTGCCGATATCTCTATCAAGGACTCGATGAGGATCCTTGATACGCAGATTGCCGCATCAGCCAGCACAACCGCAGCGCTCGGCACTGCGCCAACTGCAGCAGCAATAAACGCAGCGGCACGACAAGTACAGACAGTAGCAACAAACATGAGCAAGATGACGGTAACCTTTCAAGCGCGCGCAGTAACTAACAACACATCAGTACAGCTGCAAAAAACGTTTAACGACTTAGGCGCACAGTTGAGCAACGCAACATCAAATGCTGCCGCAGCGGCAAAAAATGCAAGCAGCACTTCTGCATCGACCACAACACTCAGCACATCGGCAAGCCAGCTCAAGACTGCACAGGCAGCACTCGTGGCAGCACGTGCAGACCTCAAAGTGATCCTCGCAACTCTCAAGATCCAATAATTGATTGGGTTCTGAAGCAAAAACACCCCGAGCGGGGTGTTTTTTGTTGAGGCAAGGAGGTTATCGAGTCTATTGAGTTGCGCTTCCTGAGCCGCTAGCGCTGCCTGCCCCGCCACTAGTAGAGCCGCTTGGTGCAGGGAGAGTCACGTTAATATTTGCGCCCGGCGCTGCAGGAGCAGCTGCACGGTTATAACGAAAGTACAAGAATGCGCCCACAACGACGACCGCCAAAAGGACCATGACCGCTACTGCCCATCCAGCGGACGAATCTTCGTTTGATGCACCTGGAGTGTTGATGATTGTTGCCATAAAAACAATTTAATTCACAAAACGGATAAAATATCGAACACACCTGAGTGTACTACCCGCACCTGAAGCGTATATGAAGCGGGTATAGATTAGCGTGCCAGCTTGAGTCCTTTGTAAAACAGCATGCTTCCTGTCAGAACCACCGCAACGCATAGCACAAGTGCAAAGTTTGATAGCATCGGGCTTTGCATAAAAAATCCAAGCGCTACCGCCGCAGCGATAAACCCGACCGATGAAAGAATATGAGTTGTAAAAAGGATCCGCCGAGGCTGGCGAAAGCCCAGCCGCACGCGAGTTTCCATAATAAGCACCACGACAAGCATGGCGTACAGGGCCAATCGATAATGGAGGGCATCCCCCACCAGGGTTGCCTGTGCCATCATTGCCACAACAACCACAAGCGCCACGGGTGCGAGACAGCTCAAGGTCCGATACATATTTCTCGCAGTTGGAAACTTCATACCGTCTAGTATATACTGCCGAAGGACATAGGAGTCGGGAATGTTGATAAATCTAATCATCGGCCTGACCATAGTGGTCAGCACCCTGTTTGGAGTCACCGCTTACACCGGAGGAAGAACGAGCAGCAAAGTAGGAAGTTCGGATTTCCCAGTTGCCATGTATTCGCATCGCAGCTGGGCAAAGTGGAGCATTCTTGTATTTCTCTTTACTATCCTAGTAGTAGAGATATACGCCCGGACTGTCCACCATCCTCCGCTGATGGACACTGACCTTTTTAAAGTCCATCTTTGCTTTGCAATAACATCCTTCGCGATGTTTATAGCAATATGGTTTCGCTTTAGCGGCGACAAATACCCAGGAGCGCACAGCCTTATTGCCATACTGGCACTTACCTGCCTGGCTATCGCCGCGGTGACCGGCATCGTGATCTTGTGTGCGTAATACTCAGTCCCACACATGTGTGGGACTTTTTCTTATATACTACATACATGACCATCGACTACATCCACCGGTTCATTACATCCATGGCATTTACCGCACTGCTTGAAACCGGCATTTTGGTGTTGCTGCTGCGCACCGTGTTTCGCCGCCCGTTTGTGTCGACACGCACACTCATACAAGTCGGATTGCTGGTCAATTTTGCAACGATACCGTACGTGTGGTTTGTATTTCCTTATGTAACCGACTGGCCACGCGAAACGTCGCTGCTGTTTAGCGAACCATTCGTATTTATCGTCGAGGCTGTCGTGTACCGATATTTTCTGAACGTATCATGGCGCACCGCAATTGTCGCGTCATTTTTATGCAACGTCGCATCATACTATTTAGGGCCGATACTGCGTACCTACGGCCTTTGGCTGTACTGGTAGACACAGACATCACCGATTCCGGCCTGGCCGGAATCGGTGATGTGCTTTATTACTTTCGCTAGTACCCGGTTGGTGCCGTAGCGCTACCGCCGACAGATGAACCTGATCCTGCAGAAGTGCCCGGTGTTGTAGCAGCGCCGTTAGTTTGCGCCGCAGGAGCTGTCACATTGATTGAGGGTGTTCCCGTAGCAGGAGTCGATGCTCTATATGCCCCAGGCCATACAAAAACTCCGAAGAGTATAACAAGAGCCAGAACAACAAGCGCTACTACCCACCCAGTCACTGACATCGAATCATCGCGGTACCGTGTACCGGTGCTCGGATTATTTACGATTGTTGCCATAAAGTTGAGTTGTTAATCGGATAATGTTCTATAGTACACACATGCGCTGAAGCTCATGTGAAAAATGGTCTAAAGCAAAATTTAGATTGCTTGCAGCTTCATCTTTAGCACAGCACGCCTTGTATATAGTGTACAGATGCGACTCCACAAGTATGCAGTTATTGCAGTTGCTTCTGTAGCACTCATAAGCGCGACACCACTTTTGGCTGCATCGGTACCAAAGTACACCTATCACCAGTACAACCAGGTTGCCACCTATTACCCAAGCGTATCGGCATCAACATACTATGTGCTGCCGGGGCAAGCTATCACATTTTCGGGACGTGACTTTGCACCAAGCGATACCATCACAATTACGGCACCACGCGACACCGGCGTGATGAATGTCACAGCATCAAGCAACGGTTCGTTTATCAATCAGGGTTTTTATGTTGTCCCGTTTGCATTTGCGGACTCACGCCAGACCTTTACCCTGACCAGCAATCAGAGCGGTAAGTCTTTCCCTATTACTGTTGTGGTCGGGACCTTTTATCCGAACCTTAACCCCGACAGCTATTACGTCGCACGCGGCAGCCAGGGTCAGGCATCTGTAGAGGGTTTTGCCCCAGGCGAATTGGTTGAGCTGATGGTCAACGGCAAAGTGGTCGCCACCGCCCACGCAGACAGCGTAGGCCGGGCTACCATGAACTACTCGGTCCCAACCTACGGCACTACCTTCCTTTTAATGGCAGCGGGCCGAGCTAGCCATACCGAGAGTGATCGCACCATAACCCTGCAGGGTCCAGCGGTCTATGCCCCCTTGTAAAAGCCTTGTTTTTAAGGCAATTCCCTAGTATAGTATTGGCACAAAACGCCTTGGAAACTCGAATAAATAACCAGATCCGTGCTGCAGAGGTCCGCGTTGTCGGCGCCGAGGGGGAAAACCTCGGGGTTTTGCCTATTGCCGCGGCCCTGGCCGAGGCAGAAAAGGCCGGTTTGGACCTCATCGAGATCTCCCCTAATGCGGTCCCTCCAGTTGCAAAAATCATGGAATATGGTAAATTCCAATACGAACAGGAGAAGAAGCGAAAGGAGATAAAGTTGAAGTCCCACAACACTGAAACCAAGTCGGTACAGGTGAAAATCGGTACCGGGGACAACGACATGAACCTCAAGGCCAAAAAGGCCGCAGCCTGGCTGGCAGACGGCCACCGGGTCAAAGTAGACCTCTTTCTGTGGGGCCGGTACAAGTACATGGAGTTTAACTTTCTAAAAGAGCGTTTGGAGCGATTTTTGAAGCTGATCCCCCACGAGTACAAGATGGCAGAGCCTATCAGCAAGAGCCCAAAAGGACTCTCGACAGTACTGGAGCGTGCAAGCAAGGCAAAATAAGAATTCTGTATGAAAATCAACAAATCATTCACCAAGCGCATGAAGGTTACCAAAAACGGTAAGCTTATTGCACGTAAGCCGGGCAAGAATCACTTTAACGCCAAGGAAAAGCGCTCGACCCAGATGGCTGGTGCCCGCTCACAGAAACTGACCCTCAGCAAAAAGATCGAACAGCGCTACATCAACTTCAAGTAATTTTTATTTAATACACTACTATGGCACGCGTAAAAGGAGGAGTAACATCAAATAAGACACGTAAAAATATCCTTAAGCAGGTTAAGGGTTACCGCTTTGGCCGCAGCACCAAAAAGCGCCCAGCTATGGAGGCTATCGTGCACGCGGGCAAGTACTCTTTTGCGCACCGCAAGGACAAAAAGAACGACTTCCGCCGCCTCTGGACTGTCCGCATCAACGGAGGTCTCGACACTATGGGCACTACCCTTTCCTACAGCCGCCTCATCGATGCGATGAAAAAGAAGGGTGTCTTGGTTAACCGCAAAATGCTCTCGGAGTTGGCAGGTAGCCGCCCTGAAGTGTTCGAACGCATCGTCAAACACGTCTCGTAATTACATTAAAAAAAACCGCCCGGACAGTCCGGGCGGTTTTTTTATTAGAGTGTCGACTTTTGCTGCAGGGTTGGTGTGCCAACACCGGATGCCTCAAAGCGGAAGGCTGCGCGGTTTATTTTGTCCTTTTTGACCAGTTCTATCACCCTTTCCACCAAAGCCTTGGGGTCGGTATCGAACACGATAAGGTCGTTGGGGCGGTGGCCACTCTGCAAAATGTTCTTGATGACCTCGTCGGTCTCCCACCCTGCCTCGAGGATGCCCATCGGCTTTTGGTCCTCAAACGCGATTGTAAATTCATGGATAGTGCCGATGCGTCCGCAGCCAAAAAACATCGCATCGCACGAGCGCGTAAAGATCAGGTCGCGACCCGAATAGCCAAAACCCGTGTAGACAATGATGTCCATATACTCAACCGGCAGGTTGTAGCGCTCGACATGTTCCTTTTCGGAACCAGCCGGAGAAAAGCCGATAGTAAAACCGCCCGCTTGTTTGGCACCCATCGCTCCCCATAGCGGAAAGCCGGTTGTCGCGCCATTGACCAGCATGCCATGCTGCTTAGCAATCTCGCTACCTAGCGCAATACCCTTTTCATAGGCATCGACACCGCAGTGTCCGGTCTCTGCTGCGCCAGAAATACCGAGTTTTATTTGCTGATGTTGATCGGCAATTTCCATACTCATTGTATTGTACTACAGATCGATATCGGCAGTGTCCCCTGCGTCTGGCGTGGTGGCTTTGACGCCGACATAGTCGTTGATGCGCTGCGCCAAAAATGCCGACGCTGCAGGTTCGCCCATGACCACAAATATTTTTTTGGTGCCGCCCTCGGCTGCGTGCTGTGCAAACTCCACAAGTTCAGCGCCGTCCATGTGCGCCGAGTATCCGTACAAATGCTCAATATGTGCGCGCACTACAACTGGCTGGCGAAATATCTGCACCGACTTGGCGCCCTCAACCAATTTGCGGCCCAAGCTCCCTGCGGCTTGATAGCCGACAATGAGCACCGTCGAGTGCGGATCGGGCAGTACGTGCGCCTCGTGGCCCAAGGCTCTCCCGCCGTTGCTCATGCCCGAACCAGCCAGAATGATCTTCGGATTAGGGTGTTTTGCCAGCGCCTGTGAGTCGTCGGCGTTTTCTATCAAATGAAGTTGCGGAAAGCTGAATATATCCTCGCCGCCTTGTACACGGGCAGCAATCTCGGGCGCAAAGTATTCCGGATGCGCCTTAAAGGCCGCTGTGATCTTTTCTGCCAAAGGAGAGTCGAGATACACCGGCATGGGCGGTATATCGGCCGCGTGCATCATGGCGCGGATCTCGAACAACAGGTCTTGCGTACGCTCGGTCGAGAACGCCGGGATAAACAATGTGCCGCCGCGCTCTGCAGCTGCCACAATGGCGTCGCGCAGCGAGTCTTTGCGATCGACATCCTCTTTGCGCACGCGGTCGCCGTAGACGCTTTCCATCACCAAGTACTCGGCCTTCAGGTTTGCTGGATTTTCGCACAGTGGCAACAAAGGTGAGTTGCCGCCGCCAAGGTCACCGGTAAAGACTATTGACGTACCGTTGCGAGTGAACTTTGCCATCGCCGAACCCAAAATATGTCCCGAGTTGAATAGCTCGAGTACAACACCGTCGGCAAGTTCCTGCGGTTTATGGTATTGGGTATCGTGCCACAGTGCCATTGCACGATTAATGTCTGACACATCGTACAAGGGCTCGCGCTGGTGCGACTCGGCTGCATGGAGCAGAAGTGTGTGTGCATCGAGCAAAAGCGGCTCGACCAAAGCACGGGTCGCATCGGTTGATATAATCTTGCCTTTGAAGCCGTCTTTAACCAGCTTGGGGATGCGGCCGATATGGTCGATGTGCGCGTGGGTAATGATCAAAAAAGAGATATCTGCCGGGTTGTATGGAAACGCGTCCCAGTTAAGTTCATCTGCGGCGCTGACGCCCTGCACCAGCCCGCAGTCGATCAGGATTTTTGTGCCGCCGGTGTCGAGTAGGAAGTTGGAGCCGGTCACCAGGCCGGCGCCTCCGCAAAACTGTATGGTTGATGACATTTGTTTAGTATACATTGCCCTCAACTGTGCTCGGGATACTAAAAAGCTCCCTTATCGGGAGCTTTTTAGTGGACCTCGCAGGCAAGTGTCTACCTTGTGATAGGTGGGTGTCCTATCGTCATGACGTGACCGAAGCCATGCATGACCGCCTTCAGACTCCCGGTAGATTCACTTAAGGACATTTGCCTGCGCTGTCCTTCCCAACTATATCACAACCGGTTTTTACAGATAGCGTCCAGCAGCGTCTGGAAAGCCCAGACATAAGTGTGCCCTTATCCTGGACGTAAGTGTTCCCTTAAGAAAAAACGGGCACTGGGCCCGTTTTAATTTCTATGTTGCAGCACTTTGGTGATGCCGGGGACTTGCTGCAAAATGAGCTGCCGGATTTTTCTCTTAGTGCGCGATGAGCACCGTCGCGGAAAGTCGACCACAGCCGATGGGCCGCGTACGATCGAATGCTCCGTTTCTCGTACAGCCATTTCGCCTAGGTCAATGGCACAGCAGCCAAAGGGGCTGACAACTTCATTGATTTTATCGATCAACGAGTCAGAAAGTGCAATCGGTTCAAGGTCGGACATGCTTCCTCCTTCTATAGAATAGGATATAAGTGTACCCTCAGCGTCTGGCAGTGTCTGGAAAAACCCAGACATAAGTGTGCCCTTATCCCAGACGTAAGTGTGCCCTTACAAAAAAGAGCTGGGCCATTCCCAACTCTACAGTACGCGCATGAAGAATTTCTAAAGCGATTACTGGTCGATACCGAAGCGCTTGTACGAGTGGAGGCTCACTTTGCCGAACCAGTGTTTGATCTCGTGCGCTGCCTCTTCGGGAGTCTCTGATGCATGGACGAGGTTGTACACCGCGCGCTTCTCGGCATTGGCAAGCGCTGGGGAGTCAGCCGAGTAGTCGCCGCGGATAGTGCCCATTTCTGCCAAGTACGGCATGGTTGGGCCGACGATCTTGCGGATCATGTCTACAGCATGCACGCCCTCGACAACCATCTTGACCATAGGGGCTGATGCCATAAAGTCGACGAGCCAGCCGCGCACCACTTTACCAACTTTCAAGAGATCATCAGAACCAAAGTCTTTTTTAACATCGTAGCCGTACTTTTGGTACGTATTGAGGGTCTTCTCGCCAAGGCGGGTGATCCACTTTTCGTCCTTGGGGTAATGGCTGTCCATTTCCTTGCGAGTAGCCAAAAACATATCAAGAGCAACCACCTTCATATCGCGCTGCTCAAAGCGCTTGATGATCTCGCCAACGAGGCCTTTTTGGACGCCGTCCGGCTTGATCAGCACAAAAGTCCGCTCCTGCTTTGGGTTTTTCATATTGCAGCCCACAATAACACGCTCCCCACCCTTTTGCAATTACATAGATATAGAGAAGCCCCGAGTTTGCGCAAGCAAACTCGGGGCCATGCAGACATTTCCGTGCTCGTCTAAAAAGACAGGAGGACGATCGTCTGCAAAAAAGTGCGGGGACACACCAAGGCTCGTCTTTTACAAGACAGGGTGCTAACGTCCCCGCTACAGAGACATACGCCAACTCGTTCCGAAGAACAGATAGGCATCCGTCTCTGCAAACTCAATGTACTGGTGAGGGAATCAGTCACCATCTCGTTTTTCTTTAGAAAAACACGGCGTGATACGATTCCCTCTTTCAAACCTTTCATTAACTGAAAAACTTGAAAGAGGGCCGGAGGAGTTTTCACTCCTCCGGCTACAGAGACATATATTGGAACGTTCCAAAGAACACGCCTGATATCGTCTCTGCAAACTTAACTTCAAAGAACTTCCCACCGCGCGGACTTTCGCCCGCGCGGTAGTGAGAGACAAGTTGTCGAACGTCCTCACGGACATCATGTCGGTCGTCTCTCAAACTTGTCAGGCGGCTTTGCGCAAGGGCACTTCAACTCTTGCAGCTTGTTTCTCGAGCCGCTTCCATTGCGTAAAGAGCCATTCGGCAAACTTGGTCATCGTCCGCCACAGAGCCATTTTGTGGATGTGGCCGTCGGTGTACTTCTTTTTGCCGTTTTCGCCCACGATCGGCTCCGGATGTTTAGCCCGAAACTTCGCTTTATATGCAAGGAGCTTTTGTCCCCACACGCTGTCCGGCCGGCGATTCATCTGGTCGCCAAACAGGTACAATGCCTGCCGCAGGTCGGGATGCCAGTTTGAAATGGCACCCGAGCGTCTGCGAGCAAAGCGACCGTCCTTCAGCACGTGCACCCCGGCAAAAGCCTTGAATTGCTCTTTGCCGCGGAAGCGCCGGATATCCACCACGCCCGCCATAATACGCGACGCGATAGCCCAGCCCATGCCCTCGACATCGCCGAAGACATTCTTCCACACGTCGGAAGCTTCGACCAGCTTTTGGAGTTCTCGCTCGCGAGCGGCCTCTTCTTTCGACAGTGCGGTCAAGACCGCGTCGTTGGCTTTGGCTTCGTCGTAGAGCTTTTCGACCGCTCCTTCCGGGAAATGCCCGTCAGGTTTGCAGAAGATGCTCCCGATGAACCGCTGCCGCAAGCGCTGTTCGCACCCGATGCGGGCCTTCATGGCTTCGATACGGGCTCGATACGCCTCGCGCAACCGGATGATATCCAGGTCGCGCGGACGGGTGTCGTAAAAGAGTTCAGGATTGGTTTGCAGCAACTCCGCGAAAAGCTGTGCATCGTCCTCCTTCTTCTTTTCGCCGCGCTTGTCTTTGAGCACGAAGCTCGGCGCGCGCATCACGCTTGCCCCGACCGCTTCGCCTCGGCGCGCGAGCGCATAGGCAAAGTAGTCGCCCGAGCCGCCCAGCGCCATCGCCACCGTGTCGCCAGCCTTGAGGCCATCGAACGTGTCGGCAACTTTCTGGACAAGGTATTTCTTGCGGTCGATAACCCGCAGCCGGCTTGCCTCGGGATCTGCTTCGCCCTTTTTGAGGGCGCGCAGCTTGAGGTGATAGTCGGACATGCCCGACACATCTTCGCCGTCTTCCACGTTCCGAAACGAGGTCGGAAACTGGCCAAGCAGGAAGTTGAGCTCGTCTTGCTCGGTTTCCAGCTTATAGGTCAGGAGTTTGTCGTTGGGGAAAAGGACGTAGACCTGGGTAGGTCGAGCCTCTTCCTCGACAGTCATCTTGGTGCGATGACGGATACCAATAATCCTGCTCATGTGTTTGCTCCTATTTGCGTCCCGAAGGACAGGTATGTAGAAGAGCGGTGGACATGGGGGCGTTCGTTTTCTCGAAAGAAAACACGGTCACTAACGTCCACCGGAGGTATTACCCTCCTTTCAATATTCAATAGGTTAAATACTTAAAGGAGAGCCGGAGGAGTTTTCACTCCTCCGGCTACAGAGACACGTGTTGTTTCGTTCCGAAGAACATCATGCATCTCGTCTCTGCAAACTGTAAAAGAACTGCGGTGGACATGTCCTCTGGCGTTTTCTTGAGAGAAAACACCCACACTATCGTCCACCGCCCCGCTTGCGCAGGAACTTGAATTGATGCCGGTCCCGATAAACTGGGACCGGCTTGCAGGCACTTCAATAATCGTCCTAATGACAATACTCATATCGTCTGCAAAAAGTGCGGGGACATTACGACTTACGTCCTATAGACAACGTCATAGTCGTCCCTGCCCGGCCGAAGCCGGAACTGAAAAGAATGAGGTGGACAGCGAGTTTATCGTTGTTCTAAAAACAACAGGCTGATAATCGTCCACCAGAGGTATTACCCTCCTTTCAATACTCAAAAATTAAGTAGTAAAAGCAGGGCCGGAGGAGTAAAAACTCCTCCGGCATTGCAGACAACCGCACCCACGTCTTCGAACAGACAAGGGTCTTGACGTCTGCAAACTGTAAAAGAACTGCGGTGGACACGCGAACTTTCGTTTTCCCAAAAGAAAACAGTCGGACAATCGTCCACCGCCCCGCTTGCGCAGGAACTCGAATTGATGCCGGGGCAGTTGCCCGCCCCGGCTTTGCAGACAAAGGAAAAATCGTCTTCAAAAAAACATTCTCATGATCGTCCGCAATAAGTGCGGGGACAAATAAGAAGTCGTTCTTTTCAGAACACTTCGACAATCGTCCCCGCCGCAGAGACAGTAGCCCCATCGTCTAGAAAGACAGACAGTCGCGCGTCTCTGCAAACTCGCTCTATTTGCTAGAGTAACATATAAAAACTACCTGTCAACTACTCCTTAGTTAAAATCTCGGGACCATCCTTTGTTATCAAAACTGTATGTTCGACGTGCGCGGCGCGTTTGCCGTCGCGCATGGCGTAGGTCCACTGGTCGGGGGCCAGGACAATAGCGCCCTTGCCCTCGGCCAGCATGGGCTCGATTGCAAGCACCATGCCCTCGACTATCTTTTCACCTATACCGGCAGGACCTTCGTTGGGAATGTAGGGCTTTTCGTGGACTGCCTTGCCGACACCGTGACCACCAAGGTCCTCCACACAACTAAAGCCGGTGCGATGCGCGACGTCTTCTATTGCAGCACCAATGTCACCCGTCTTGTTGCCTACAGTGGCAGCTTTGATTGCCGCATGTGTTGCCTCGACAGTTGCCGCCATCAGTTTGCGTGCAGTGTCGTCCACTTCCCCCACACCCATAGTGATTGCCGAGTCGACAAACAACCCGTTAAAAGAAAGTCCGAGGTCCAAGGAAACAATGTCCCCTTCTTCAAGCACAATCGTGTCGCGCGGGATGCCGTGCACCACCTCGTTGTTGATTGAGACACACAACACTGCCGGATATGCCGACTTCATGCCGTCCGGCGTGTAACCCAAAAACGCAGGCACGCCGCCGTTGTCACGGATGTACTTTTCGGCAGCCAAGTCGAGCTCGGCAGTTGTGACCCCGGGCGCCACCAAGGCCGCCGCAGTGCGAAGTGCTCCGGCTAAAACTTTGCCGCCATCGCGGAGATTTTGAATGTCTTGTGGGTCTGTTGCTATCACAAAAGTAAATTGTTACGCGAGCTGCATTGCCTTGAGGATGTCCTGGTGCACGGCTTCGATAGACTGTTCGCCGTTTATCTCTAAGACACGGTATTCAGGGTGCGCCTTGAACCAATCCAAAATACCCTGCATCTGCTCGCGAGTCCACTGCAAACGTTTTTTGATCTTGTCTTCGGTATCGTCGCTGCGTCCGCGCTTGAGCAAACGCTCCAGGGCCACTTCGTCGGAGATGGTGATATACACCAAGGTCGGATTTTGGCGGCCGTAAAACTGCACTGCCGAATCAAAGACTGGTATTTGCTGCTCTTCGCGAGGAAAGCCGTCAACAATGATATGTTCACTGTCCGAGCATTCTTTGATAAAAAAGTCGGCGAGCATCGAGGAAACCAAAAACAGCGGCTGCAGTTCCCCACGCAGGAGCGAACCGCGGACTTTTTCTTGTGTAAAACCTGTCTGATCGGCAAACATGCGCAGCGAGTTGCCCATGCCAAACGTAGCGACTTTTCGGGACGGATCCTTTTCTTGTAAAAATGCGGCGAGCTTTTCGATATGCGTCCCTTTTCCGCAGCCCTGAGGGCCTAGGAAGATCGTTGTTATTTGTTCCACCATCGTATACTATCTTACAAACGCCATATGCAAAAGCGCATCATTACATTGAGCGGCCTGCCCGGGACCGGCAAGTCATCGACCGCCCGCGGGGTTGCCGACGCGCTCCACTACACCCGTTTTTCCTCTGGAGACTTTATGCGCCAATTGGGCACAGATCGCGGCATGACCATCGACCAGATGCAGTTGGCTGCTGAGGCCGACCCATCGATCGACGAGGCCATAGACAGTGCCCTGCGTGCCAAAAACGAGGAATCTGATTTGGTTATAGACTCGCGCATCGCCTTTCATTGGCTGCCAGAGTCCTTCAAGGTCCTCCTCACGCTCGACCCCAAGGTTGCAGCGCACCGTACCTACAAACAAATCCACCAAAGTAATGAGCGCCTCAACCAAGAAGCAGCCGACGAAGCAGAGATCTACAAAAACATCCTGCGCCGTATCGAGAGCGAAAAATTGCGCTACAAAAAGCTCTACAACATCGACTACCCCACCCCGTCGGACTTTGACCTGGTTATTGATACGGAAAATCACCCCCTTTCAGAGGTGATTGCCATGGTGCTTGAGGCCTACAGTGCGTGGCTCTCTCAGTAATTTTTAGTATTCGCGAAGAGAGATCTGTGCGTCGATGCGGCGCGCAAGGTCAAGAATGACCGAGACAACGATAAGCATTGCAGTACCGCCGAGCGTGAGCTGCTGGATGTTGGTCAGCGACTGCATGATGATTGGCAACACCGCGATAAAGCCGAGGAATGCTGCGCCGAAGAATGTGATGCGCGTGATAACCTTGCCGAGGTATTCCTGTGTCGGGAGTCCTGGGCGGACACCTGGGATGAAAGCGCCGTTTTTCTGCAGGTTCTCGGCGATCTGGTGCGGGTCAAAGGTCACTGCAGTGTAGAAGTAGGTAAAGAGGAACACAAAGATAAAGTACAAGGTGCCATAGATGCCGAGGTTTTTAAACATTCCCAGTACGGCCGTTGCGGCATTGGCCAACCAGACATGTGACGAAGTGGCAAAGAAGGTCGCCGCCATCTGGGGGATCAAAAGCAATGAGAGCGCGAAGATGATCGGGATAACGCCAGCCTGATTGAGACGCAACGGCAAGTAGGTCGACTGACCGCCGAAGAACTTCATACCACGCACACGCTTGGCGTAGGTAACCGGTACCGGGCGCTCTGCCTCGGTGATGACCACCACAGCGCCCACGATGGCCACTGCGGCCGCAATAAAGGCGATGTACAAAGGAAGCTGGGTTGGATCGTAGGAAAACAGGAGCTGGGAGGCAGCACTTGGGAGACGTGCCACGATACCGGCAAAGATAAGCACTGAAACGCCGTTACCCAGGCCGAACTCCGAGATAAGCTCGCCGATCCACATCATAAGTATCGAGCCAGCTACGATAACAAGTAGGTTTGCGCCAAACTGGAACGAGGTCAAAGACGACATAACGCCCTCGCGCTGCAAGATAAGCAAGAATGAAATACCCTGGATAACTGCGATAGGCAGTGTGATCCAGCGCGTATACATAGCAAATTTTTGGCGGCCTGCCTCGCCCTCTTCCTGGTAGAGCTGCTTGAGGCTTGGGATCATCATGGTCAAAAGCTGCAGGATGATCGAGGCTGTGATGTAGGGACCAACGCCCAACATAACGATAGAAAGGTTAGAAAGCCCGCCGCCCGAGAAGAGGTTCAAGAGGCCGAAGAATTGGTTGTTGCTGAGAAATAGCGCCAGCTGCGAAGCGTTGATACCAGGCACAGGGACAGATGCCAGAACGCGGGTTATGCCCAAGGCACCCAGCACAAACAATAGGCGGTTGCGCAAACTGCTGTCCGCGAGCACCAGCCCAAATTTTTGTAAAAAAGTATTCATTTTTTCCTACCCCTTTATTGTAACTTATGCCGCTACTGTTCCACCTGCCTTCTCGATCTTTTCCTTTGCGCTTGCTGATACGGTGCAGCCAGAGACCACAAATTTCTTGGTGAGCTCGCCAGTACCGAGGATCTTAACCATAGGGAGCGTGCCCTTGCGTGCGCGCACTACGCCGCGATCAAGAAGGATCTTTGGAGTAATTGCATCGCCCGGAGCAAATGCTGTTTCAAGTACTGAAACATTGACCACCAGCATAATGTCCTGGATAGAGGTGTTGCCGTTCTTGCCGCGACCGCGGAGCTTAGGGAGCTTTTTGAGCTGTTCGCGGTAGTCAGGACGGATGCGGTGACCAGAGCGGGCCTTCTGGCCCTTGGTACCACGACCAGAGGTCTTGCCACGCTTGCCGCCACGGCCGACGCGCTTTTCGTCCTTCTGAGGTGTTTTACGTTGTAATTCGTTGA
>JAQBQX010000030.1 GCA_028286785.1 Candidatus Adlerbacteria bacterium | reverse complement strand
ATGGTTCCTGTCTGTGCTTGACCGCGACATGGTAATTGCGCGCCTAAAGGAGGCTGCGGCATAGCGTCTGGAAAAGCTCAGACATAAGTGGGCCCTTAAAAATATACGAAAGTATAAAGGCCGATGGATCTTGCGATCCATCGGCCTTGTTGTTGGTCAACCCAACCAGGCGATGAGGCCCATGCTGAGTATGAAAAGTATTGCGACTGCGGCTATGGCGATTTGCTGCTCTGCCTTTTCCTGATGGCTCCGCTTTACGACGCGGTAGTTTTCGGAAGACTGGTCGAGCTCATGCCGCACATAATCGAAGTGGTGTATGAAATATTGACGCATGACACACCTTTTCGGTTGTTGTCACTCTGTCTGACGCCCTCTTGCTACCATTTACAAGTATACACCCAAAGGGGAATCTTGTCAAGGGGTTCATTTTCCCCTCATAAATGTGGATAAGAATAGTGGGTAAGTGGGGTAAAGTAGCGTACTATAGTACTTAGGTGGGACGAAGTGGGAGACCGCTTGAAACCACAAAAAAGGTATGCTCATTGGCGAATATCTCCATACACTCGACAACAAAAAACGCATCTCGCTCCCGGCAAAGTTCCGCAAGGAAGTTGGCCGTAAAGTGGTGCTTACCCGTGGGCTCGATACCTGCCTCTTTATGTTTCCGGAAAAGGCCTGGAACACTATCGCGGAAAAGCTGGCGCAGCTGCCGGTGGGTCAGGCAGACACTCGTGGCATGAGCCGGTTTTTGTTGGCGGGAGCAGTCGAGACAGAAGTCGACAGTGCAGGCCGCATCTTGGTGCCCGACTATCTGAAAGACTTCGCTCAGCTCAAAAGTAGGGTGGTATTGGCCGGTGTGTCGGACCGGATCGAAATCTGGAACGAAAAGACCTGGGAGGAATACACTCGCCGCATCGAGCGCAGTGCCGACCAGATGGCGCAGACCTTGGGCGACCTCGGCATCCTATAAACCTGTATGACCAATTCTTTGACTTCTGTTCGTGCAAAGCAGCGCTCCCTTCGAGAGGAGGGTGCTCTTGTGCATGAACAGAATTCAGGGCAAGTGAATCATGCAGGTGTTGGCAGCCATGTAACCGTGTTGGGCCAAGAGGCAGTAGAACTGCTCAGCCTTTCAAAGGGGGACATTGTTGTTGATGCTACCGCAGGCGAAGGCGGCCACAGCGAACGTATTGCGTCAGTGGCAGGCGTAACGCTTATCTCGCTTGATGCCGACCCAGCAGCAGTTGCGCATACCCGCGAGCGTCTAGCTACTTTTGGTGACCGCGTACAGGTTGTCGAAGCGAACTTTTCGACCATTGGCACTGTGCTCGAAGGTCTAGGCAAGCCCATGGTCAACAAAGTGTTGTTTGACCTGGGATGGAATCGCGGGCAACTCACCTCGGGTCGCGGTTTCTCCTTCCGCGAAGACGAGCCTCTCAACATGAGCTACGGCACCGTGCCAGCATCCGGCTTTACAGCTGCCGAACTGCTCAACACCTGGTCCGAGACCGTGTTGGCTGACGTGATATTCGGCTACGGCGAAGAGCGTTATGCCCGCCGGATCGCTAAACACATTGTCGAAGCGCGCGAGACCAAGCCTTTTTTGACCACATTTGACCTCGTCGAGGCTGTTGCGGCGTCTGTCCCGGCACTGTACCGCAAGTCCCGTTTGCACTTTGCAACGCGCACCTTTCAAGCAATACGCATTGCGGTTAACAACGAGCTTGGCGTATTAGAAGAGGGTCTCAAGTCCGCATGGGACCATTTGAGCCCGGGCGGCAGGATATCAGTGATCACCTTCCACAGTATCGAAGACAGGGTGGTCAAAAGATACTTCGCACAACTGGTCAAAGAAGAAGAGGGAACACTCACTACCAAAAAGCCAATCACACCTAGCGACACAGAATTGCACCAGAACCCGGCATCACGAAGCGCAAAACTTAGAGGCATCCTGAAATCATAAGAAAACCAATATGAAAACTCCCACACTCGCAGTCACATTCAACTCAGACGCCGTTTCGTACACGATGACCCGCGCATCCGCTGCATTTGGCGTATTGGCGCTCATTGGAGTCTTTTTGTACGGCACCTTCTTGCTGATGACCGTCATGCACGCTGCTGGCCGCCAGACTGCACAGGTGCAATTGCGCGCCATTGCAGCACAGGTAGGGCAGATGCAAGGAGAGTACTTGTCAAAGTCGCAGTCGATTACGCCGGATACGGTAGCTACTCTTGGTTTTACCAAGCCGCATGAGGTGGTAGTGGTGTACCAAGCAGCAGGCGCAACGACACTGTCGCTCAATACACAACATTAATATGAATAAACGGTTTGTGGGCAGGATCCGCTGGCTAGCGCTACTGTTTGTCGCAGTGGCGTTTACGGTTGTGGGCCGTTTGTACCTGCTGCAGATCGTGCATGGCAAGGACTACTTGGTGCGCGCCAACGCGCAGTTCACACTGCCGCAAGATCCATTGATCGACCGCGCGACTATTTACTTTAGCGCCAAAGATTCGACGCCTATCATCGCGGCAACTCTCGAAGAGGGTTTTTCTTTGGCTCTTAACCCGACCAAAATAACCGACCCCGAGGCGCTCTGGGCAGCTATCAACCCGGTCGTGCCGATAGAGCACGATTTGTTTATTGCAAAGGCCACCAAAAAAGGCACACAGTATGCGATGGTGGCTACGCATTTGCCGACAGAGGCCGGACACAAGCTCGAGGGCCTGGGGCTCCAAGGCGTGGTCATTGCCGAAGACCGCTGGCGCAACTATCCGGGCGGCTCGCTTGCGGCACAGGTGCTTGGTTTTGTCGCATATAACGGTGATGTGCAGGAAGGTCGCTACGGTTTGGAAAGTTTTTATGACTCGACACTGACCCGCAACAACCAAGATCTCTATACCAACTTTTTTGTGCAAGTGTTCGGCAGCGTAAAATCTGCTCTGCAGGGTGACCCGCTGTCTGGTGATGTGGTGACTACTATCGAACCGTCGGTCCAGGCAGAGCTGGAGCGCACTCTGGCAGAATATTCGAAAACATGGAATCCGAAGTTAGCCGGCGGTATTGTCATGGACCCAAAAACAGGCGAGATAGTCGCGATGGCGGTAACTCCGACGTTTAACCTCAACCAGTCGGGCCAGCAAACAGACCCCAAGATCTTTGCAAATGCGATGGTGGAAAACGTGTATGAAATGGGCTCGATCGTAAAGCCGCTTACTGTTGCGGCAGGCATCGACTCGGGTGCTATACGCGCAGACAGTACGTACAACGACACCGGCTGTATCACCGTTGATACGAAAAAAATATGTAACTTCGACTTTAAAGCCCGCGGGGTAATACCTATCCAGCAGATTTTGAGCCAGTCGCTTAACGTGGGCGCATCATTTGTTGCGACACAGATGGGCGCGACCACTATGCGCGACTACTTCCTCAACCGCTACCAAATGGGCTCGACGACCGGGATAGACTTGCCTGGCGAAGTGCACGGCCTCGTGAACAACCTCCAGAGCTCGCGCCTGGTCGAGTTTGACACTGCGTCCTTTGGTCAGGGCATCGCCATGAGTCCGATTGAAACCGTGCGTGCGCTCAACGTGCTGTCTAGCGGTGGCTACTTGGTGACGCCCCACATCGTCAAAGAGGTCCACTATGACACGGGGGTAGTCAACGCCATGCGTCCGCCCGCGCCGGTGCGGGTGCTCAAGCCCGAGACCGCTACGACGCTTGCCCGGATGCTGACCTCGGTAGTGGACTTGTCTCTTGCCAACGGGGAGCTTAAACTTGAACATTACAGTGTGGCGGCCAAAACCGGTACCGCCCAGATTGTAAACCCAGCCGATGGCAAATATTATAGTGACCGGTACTTGCATAGCTTTTTCGGGTATTTCCCGGCCTATGATGCCCGTTTTATAGTATTCTTATTTGCATACGAGCCAGTGGGCGCGCCATATGCATCACAGACGTGGGCTACGCCATTCCATAGCCTGACGCAGTTTCTTATTAACTATTACGATATCCCGCCTGACCGCTAATATCATCTGCATGCAACAACTATTTAAAAAAATCATTGTCTTTTTACTCACCGCAGAGGCCCGCATGGTGCTGCGCAAATACAAGCCCAAAATTATTGCTGTGACCGGCAGCGTGGGCAAGACGTCGACCAAAGATGCCGTGTTCGCTCTCATGTCGCGCTCCGGCTTTGTCCGCAAAAGCGAAAAGAGCTTTAACAGCGAACTCGGGTTGCCGCTGACTATTTTGGGTATACCTAATGGATGGAACAATCCGCTGCGCTGGATAGAAAACTTGTTTGATGGCCTGATGCTGATCATGTTTACATCGCGTTACCCGGACTGGCTCGTGCTCGAAGTCGGCGCAGACCGTCCGGGCGACATTAAGTCTTTGGCATCATGGCTCGAGGTTGATATTGCGGTTATCACGCGCTTGCCCGAAGTTCCTGTCCATGTCGAATATTTTGAATCTCCCGAAGCGGTGGCCGAGGAAAAGGCGGCGCTTATAGATACGCTTAAACCCAGTGGTACCTTGGTGGTATATGCCGACGATGACCGGGTCCACAGCCTTGCTGCAAAAGCGCACAAGCGCGGAGCCGAGGTGGTGACCTTCGGGATCTTTTCGCACTCGGATGTGCGTGCCGACGACTTTAAGTTGGTGTTTGAAGAAGGTAAAGAACAATGGCCAATCGGCATGAGCGCGCGGCTCACCATGGGTGGGACCTCCGCGCCGCTTTCGATGTTGGGGGCGATTGGGGCGCATATGCTGCTTTCGGCGCTTGCAGCAGCAGCAGTCGGGCAGGCTCTTAAGCGCGACATTATCGATGTTCTCCAGGCTTTGCAGACCTATGTTCCACCGCCTGGCCGCATGCATTTGATACGCGGCATGAAGTCGACGTTCATCATCGACGATTCGTACAATTCCTCACCGGCAGCGGCAACCGCGGCTCTTGATACCTTTATTTTTATCGCGTCGCGCCCCAACCCATACAGCCAGGGTCGCAAGATAGCGGTGTTTGGCGACATGCTCGAGCTCGGCCGTCACTCGGTAGAAGAACATCGCAAGGTGGGTGCGCACGCGGCACACACCGTTGACCTGCTTGTCACGGTGGGTTTTCGTGCCCGCGACATCGCACAGGGTGCGCTTGATGCAGGCTTTCCGGATGCACAGATACTCCAGTATGAAGACTCTAATATGGCTGCCGAGGAATTGAAAAACCTGATACAGGAAGGGGACTGCATATTGGTCAAAGGCTCGCAATCGACCCGTATGGAAAGAGTGGTAGAGGGCCTGATGGTAGACCCTGAACGCGCACACCTTTTGCTGGTCCGCCAAGACGAAGAGTGGAAGAAGCGATAAATTAAAAAGGCCGCCTTTGGGAATTTTAAGTACGTATATTGACCTTTTAAAGAGCTATAGTATTGTAGAATCAGTTGTAGAGATACATAGAGGAGGGATATATGTCAGCATGGGTACGAAGTGTACTTGAACGCGCAAGACAGATACCTGAACATGAGCTGGTTGTGCCGCAATGGGAAATCCAGCCTGGCGACCAACTTATCGGGGAAGTGCCTCTGGAGTTGAGGCAACTCTGGCACTTGTATATGCACATGGACCGGGATGCAAAAATTTCGCAGGCTGATATGCCAATGCTTTCTGGGAGCGAGTACGCTGTCTGTCGGCAAAAAGCTCTCAAATGCCAGACAATGGCAACTGCTATACGCCATATGTTCGATGTGTCATGTAAAGACATGTTCCCTGATATATGGGACAAGCCTGTTATGGGAATACGCAAAGGATGGAAGCTGGTGTGGTTCGAACATCAGTTGCCTCAGGCGGAGAAACAGGCTGTCCTGGAAGAGCGGAATTCGCCGGAGGTCAAGCCTCCCACAGCACAACCGCAGGCTCCCGAGGCTTCACCTAAGGTCGACCCAAATCGCAAGCTCAATTAGTCGCAGGTCATTCGACATTTCGAAATAGCGACACAAGTTTATAAAGCGCCGGGGTATCCCTGGCGCTTTTTATATGGAAAAGATAAAGGCGCATCCGAAGATGCGCCTTGCGACCGAGTCGCTTGAGTTGAACCGTTGAACCTGTTATAGGGGAGACTTCAGCCCTTTTCGCCGAAATAAATCTGCGGCGAATCGCTAGCGAAGTGGTAGCTGTTGTTGCCAACGGTGAATGTGTCGGTATGACCCATCCCGTCGTTGGTTGTCATGATGTCGCTGTAGCTGTAACTGCTGCGTTGCTCCAGCGGCGCATGATAGTCGCTTTCGACCCACTGCTTTGTGTCGCGGTACGACCCCAACAGTGCGCCCTCGTTGTAGAGTTCGTAGTAGTTGGTCTTGGTCGTGATGTGAAGCAGCTCGTTGGCGTAAGGCTGTCCGAACGCATCGGTCGTGATGTTTTCGGTGCGGTCCGACGAGTATTCGCCGCTCGAGAAGAACAGCGTGCCGTTGCCGACGTTGAAATATTTCGACGCATCGAACTCTTCGATGAGTTTCGTTGTGCCCGAGGTCGGATAGAGGTCCGACTTCATTTCATTGAGGACCGAGTCATAGCTGCTGGTCATGATGTCCAGACCGCCTGCCGAGTGCGTGCTCTTCCACACGTTGTGGGAAGAGGTGTTGGCCGTATCCGTATGGACCTGGCCGTCGGGATCCGTCTGACGTGTGCGGCTGAGATATTCGTTGAAGCTTTCGCCTCTCGACACTGAGCTGCCGTCGGCAGAGGTCTGATAGTCATTGGTCCATGAGGACCAGCTGGAATAGTCGACGCCGTCTTTGTTGAGCGGCTTCAAGAAATTCATTGTATTGCCCCTATGTGATGATCATCCCGGCTCCTTTAGCCGTATATCAATAATACACCACTCCTTGACAAATGTCAAGTAACGTGGGGAAGTGGCCGATATCACTTTGTGTGACAAGGGGATTAGGCTTGGGGTAAATGGTACTATACGGGTATGGAAACTGAGGGGGAAAAGCTCAGCGGAGTTCTCTCGGGCATAGCAGGCGAATACTTTGTCGCCGCAGAGCTCAGCAAGCGCGGCCTGCTTGCATCTATCACACTGCGCAACACCAAGGGTGTCGATATATTGTGTTCAAATGCCGAAGCGTCTAAATCGGTCGGCATCCAAGTCAAAACAAAACGCGGCTCGGCACGGCAGTGGATCATGCACAAAAAAGCAGTCGACTATCATGCGGCGTCGCTTTTTTATGTGTTCGTCAACCTAAACGACAACCAGCGCCATCCGGACTTCTTTATTGTCCCAAGCAAGACGGTTGCCGGCTATATCAAAAAAAGCCACGCGGCTTGGCTTATACAGCCGGGCAAAAAGGGAAAGGTCCACAAAGACACCTCGATGAGAATGTTCAAAGATCCGGAAGAGAAGTATCTCGAGCGCTGGGACCTGCTAGGTTTGCAGTCTGCGGTGTAAGCTTCCGGAATTTCGCTACGCTACATTGGTGACCCTACGGGGATTCGAACCCCGATTTGTTCCGTGAGAGGGAACTGTCCTAACCATTAGACGATAGGGCCGTAACAGAACACTACTAAGTGCCGTCGAAACACTGTACCAGAGTTTTTTCAATAAATAAATATGGCACACCCGGTGTACTTGACAGAACATTAAAAGTATGTATAATAGATCTGTACCTGTTCCTCGAAAATAATCCAACCAAAGGAGAAATCCAATGATTCTCGGTGCTTGCAACCCTGAGCTTTTCGACCTCACCCAATGGCACACTCGCTCCACATGGAGTACGCATTGTTGCCATTCTAAGATTAGTTACTATGTCCATTTAAACTTTGGCCAATTGAAAGATGGTCAATGGATGTTGCGGACAAACTTCGGCACCTACGATGGCGACGTCGTAGAGTGTTTGTTTATCACTAGTCCAACCGAAGTGATCGACCACTGGCTAAAAAAGAAGAAATAGAGTTCTTCTTAAAGGCTCTAAATCTGAGAGGAGCGTCAGGCTCCTCTCAGATATACAGCTGGAACAAACAATGAAATCGGCATTATAGGTTGGAACAAGGAACAGTACACTCAGGCCCACGCACAATTGCGTGGGCCTTACTCTTTTAATACATGCTGTGCTATTGTGCCCAAGGATTGTTTGGAGGCCGCACATGGATATCGTTGCCACTATCTGTAGCAGGCAAAAGGACCCCAAGAAAGGTCTGCTGCCAGCGACTAAGCGCTATACGGGCGAGCACATCATGCAGGTGCATGCTATTGCACAGACTCTGCACCTCCCGTTCTATGTCGTGTCGGGCAGGTATGGGTTATGTAGAGCCGATGACGACTTGCCGCATTATGACTACCGGTTGCGGCCCGAACATAAGCAAATGCTTTCGGAGCTGATTGCCGACCAGATCGAGGTGCAGAACATAACCCGGCTCCGGTTATATGTTGAGCAAAAGCTCAGCTGGGTCCCGTATATATCGGCAGTGGAAATTGCATGCGCGGGTCGCGCTGTGTTCGAGACTCAATTAATTAAAAACACCGCCAACTAGGCGGTGTTATTTTTTGCACTGATGTTATTAAACAACTTCCACGTAATCAGGATGGTATTTCCGATCTCTTCCGCCGCGTGGGCGAATGATAAGGCATCCGCTGAGCTGATCTATACCAACGGCTTTGCCATGAAATGGCCCAGACCTGACCTGCTTGCCGAGAAAGAGTCGGGATTTGTTCCTTGTTTCTTCAATGGCCGGTTGCTGGCTTTTCTTGAGAGCGGACATCGAAATCTTGGTAGACTTTCGCGTGTTCCCATCGATTGTCGCCCGAAAGCGTTGGATCTTGGCTTTGTCAGCCTTGTAACTATTTCCTAGTCCCATCCTTACTTCCTCCTGTAGTCTGGTCGTATAGTACCGCATTGCGCTGGTATTTCAAGACGCATAAAAAAGCCCGCTTGCGGCGGGCTAGTTGAGAGTTTTCTTTTTTCTGAATTTGTTGAACATTTCGGCACGGCCGACCATTTGCGAGTAGGTCGGGTTGATAACCTTGTACCATTTGGTGAGGCGGTGGTACGGGTCGCTGAGTTTTTTGGCAACCATGCCTTCGAGATCAATCTTGCATATCGAACTAAAGAAGTGAATCCCGCGTGCATCCTCGTAAAATACACGCTTTACTATGTTCGAGTCT
>JAQBQX010000032.1 GCA_028286785.1 Candidatus Adlerbacteria bacterium | reverse complement strand
AGGTCAAAGGCGTCAACACAAACACCGGGACGATTGATACTCCGTCGAATGTCTTGGCAAAGATACCGTTGAGCAGGCCAGCCAAAGAAAATAGCACAGACGTCAGCACAACAGCGCTGACGAGCGTGACCCAGCTAAATACGGTGAGATGTGTAAAGAAAAGCGAGGTGATCAGCACCAACACGCCCACCAACAATCCGCGTACAACACCGCCGGTAATGTAACCGGCAACAATGACCCAGTTCGGGGTTGGCGAGACCATCAGCTCTTCAAGGTTGTGCTGGAATTTGGCGCCAAAAAAAGCCGACACAACGTTAGTGTATGCGTTGGTGATGACGGCCATCATGATAAGGCCCGGCACAATAAACTGGATGTATGAAAACCCGTGCACCTTTGCGATTTGCGAGCCAATGAACGCGCCAAAAACTGTGTAATACAGAGTCATTGTTATGACCGACGGCAGGAGTGTCTGCGACCAGATGCGCAAAATCCGCACAACTTCTTTGCGTGCGATGGTGTAGTAGGCTGTCCAGATTTGTTGCGGGGTCATATCTTTTGTTTAAGGGAACACTTATGTCTTGTATTCAAGACGAAGGGTACATGCTTGTAATCAAGATGCTTCTACCAGCTCAATAAAAATATCTTCCAGTTTTTTGTCGCCATTGCGCGCAATGAGCTGTGCCATCGGTTCGTTGGCGACAATTTCTCCCTTATTGATGACGGCAATGTTGCGGCACAGGGCCTGGGCCTCTTCGAGGTAGTGGGTGGTTAAAATGATAGTGGTGCCTTTGGCATTGAGGACCTTCATAAACTCCCACATGCTACGGCGCAGCTCGACATCAACGCCGGCTGTCGGCTCGTCCAAAATAAGGAGACGCGGATGATGGATAAGCGCACGAGCGATCATCAAACGGCGCTTCATACCGCCGGAGAGCGTCATAGCCTTATCATTGCGTTTCTCCCATAGTCCCAAGTCCTTGAGTATCGGCTCGGAATCCGCCATTGCTTGGGCACGGGGGATACCATAGTACCCTGCTTGGGTTACGACAATATCCTGCACCTTCTCAAAAATATTAAAGTTGAATTCTTGCGGGACCAAACCGATGTACGTTTTTGCTAAAGAAACCTGAGTGTCGAGCGGTGCGCCAAAAATTTCTCCATGGCCGCTGGTCTTATTGACGAGGCCCGCCAAAATGCCTATGAGGGTGGACTTCCCTGCCCCGTTGGGACCCAAAAGAGCAAAAAAGTCGCCGCTCTCAATCGTAAGTGAGACGTGTTTAAGCGCTTCAGTGCCGGTATCGTAGCGCTTGTATAGGTCGCTAACAGTTACTGCAGGTGTATGTGGGTGACTCATAATTTGATGTGGGCAGTATAGCACATCGCCTTCTAGCTTTTTGGCTTATCGTTTCGGTACTGCAGGCAAATATGAAAGCGGGTTGAGGTACGCGGTCTGGTCAGCAACCGGCATGGTATATGTTTTGCCGATACAGCTCTTGCTTGGGAAGGACGCGATTTCAGACCCGGCGGACGCCATGACGCTAAAGTGCAAATGGGGTCCAGTTGCGTAACCTGTCTCGCCTGAAAGGCCTATCGTGCCACCCGCAGCAACTGAATCGCCTTTTGCGACCTTGATGACAGAAAGGTGCGCGTACAGTGTCGAAAGGCCGTTGTCATGTTTGATAAACACCCACTTGCCATACGATGCGCCTGCACAAGTTGTGTCGGTGTTACCGGTGCCAACGACGACGCCTCCGCGGGCTGCAAGGACCGAGGTGCCGATAGACGCGGCCAAGTCGATAGCATTATGTCCGTGCCCGCTATAAATTTGGGAGTTCGCGGTCGCAAATTCGGTATTGCCAAAGTATTGGGTGATGCGAACCGATGCAAGCGGCCACAGCAATGCCCCTGAACCAGTGCTCGGCAAGCTGCTGGGGTTAAAGGTCAGGTTGAGCTGCGCTTCAAAGTCTTGCAGGTCAGACTCGAACTGGGCCTCTTGGGCCTTTTTTTGCGCGATTATTTTTTGGTATTCGCTCTCTTTATTTTTGGTTTGGGTCAACAGCTGTGTTTGGGATGTTTTGGTCGCGCTCAAACCCTGCTGCTGGCTTGAAAGGTTTTGCTTCAGGCTTGCAAGCTCTTGGCGTTTTTGTTCTGCGGCTTGCTTAGCGGTCAGCAAGCTGTCTTTAAGTGTAGAAAGGTTGCTGATAGTTTGGTGTATGCCGTTGCGCAAAGCCTCGAGCGTTGTTGCCTGGTCAAAAAAGTCGGACAAACTTGCGCCTGTCAGCAGCGCTATGCCAAGCGGCTCGTTATCGAGTTGGTCGAGTTCGCGCAACGATTGGGCGACTTCTTCCCGCGAGAGGCTGATTTCGCTTGTTGTAGTGGCAATTGAGGTAGAAACTGTGGCGATCTGTTTATCTTTTTGGTTTATCTGCGTCTGGGTAAGGGAAACGCTTTTTTGGAGCTTCTGAATATTTAAATTGAGAGCGTTGATTGCGCTTTGGAGCGTTTGTTTTTGTGAGGTAGTGGTGGTGAGCTGTGATTGGAGCTGCGCGATTTCGTTCTGTAGTTGCTTTATTTTGTTGTTGGTATCATCGATGCTTTGCTGCAAAGTCGAAGTGGCAACATCAGCGCGAGACACCTGAGGTGTGGTGACCACAAGAACCAGTGCTAATAACAAACAACACAACACTCCCATCACACTAGTACGAGCAGACATTACTCTATTTTAGAGCAATTCGGCCGCCGCGACAATACGTGACAAGGTGTGTTCTTTACCTATCAATCCTGCCAATGTGAAGGGGTCAGGAGACTTTTCGCGGCCAGAGAGCGCCACACGAAGTGGCCAGAGGACAGATGCCCTGCCAACCTCGGTCGCATAGTCAAAAATGGCCGCCTTAACCGTTGCATCGGTAAACTCAGGACCAACGCTTTCCAGGAGCCTGTGGATATGTTCCAGGTGCCTCTTTACGGTCGCTGCGTCGGCTTTAGCGCCCTGTATAAGCAGGTCCGGGCCAGGGTTCGGGGTAACTACCATAAAGGCAAATTCGCCCATTATGAGCGCGTCTCGGGCCTCTCCGAGCGTCTGGGAGCGCTCGCGCAGCAGGGTCAATATTTGGGGCATGTATTCTGGGACTTCTTGTCCGTGGGCGGCCATAAAGGTAGTGATGCGGTCAGTAAATTCTTCGTCGCTGAGGCGTTTGAGATGTTCGTAGTTAAACCACTTGAGTTTCGCTTCGTCGAAAACTCCCGACGATTTTTGGATGCGCTCGAGTGTAAATTGCTCTAGCAATTCAGGCACCGTAAACACTTCTTGTTCCCCCTCATCTTTTCCTTCGGGATGCCAACCCAACAGCGCTAAATAGTTGATCATAGCTTCGGGCAAGTATCCCTCGTCACGGTACTCAGTAATAGCTTTCGCTCCGCGGCGCTTTGAGAGTTTTTGTTTGTCGGTGCCAAACACCAATGGCAAGTGCGCGTAGGTTGGGATAGGTGCGCCGAGCGCACGCAAGATCAATATCTGGCGTGGCGTGTTTGATATATGGTCCTCTCCGCGGATGACGTGGGTGATACCTTCGTCAAAGTCGTCGACAGTGACGCCTAAGTGGTACAAGGGCTCTGTGAGGCTGCGGCCAATGACAAAGTCCCCCAGGTCGGTGGTATCAATGGTGATATCACCGCGGATGACATCGGTAAACGTCACGGCGGTGTTAGGGTTTTTAAACCTGATGACTTCTGCGCGCTGCCCTGCTTCTTTGGGAGTCTCTTGCGACACGTAGGCATCGCCTTGCTCGATCAATTTGGAAAGCACTTCGCTGTGGCGGGGCGCGTGTTCGCTCTGGCGATAAAATTCATCGTATTCAAACCCGAGCCACTTCATAGTGTCGATGATATTTTGCTCATATTCCGACTTTGAGCGCTCGCGGTCAGTGTCTTCGATACGCAAGACAAATTTGCCGCCGTGTTTTTTTGCGAACAAATAGTTGAATACCGCGGTGCGCACATTCCCAGCCTGCAAAAGCCCGGTCGGGCTCGGCGGAAACCGCGTGACTATTGTGTCGTGGGTTGAATTCATATTTATGCTTCGTGTGAGAGTCCGATGTCGAGCAATGCTTTAGCGATCGCCTTGGCTGCGTCAGGGCGGGAAAAGGCATGCGCGCTCTGGCCCATATGCTGCATCAGCGTTTTGTCGCCTAGCATGCGCGCGATTTCGGCAACCAGCAAACCTGGCGTCAGATTGTTCTGGTCTACTACCGAACAAGCGCCGGCGCGGGCATACGAGAATGCATTTTTGGTCTGGTGGTCTTCGGCAGCGCCTGGCAGCGGGATAATGATAGACGGTGTGCCCCATGCTGCAACCTCAAAAATAGTTGAACCTGCGCGCGAAATAACAAGTGTTGCCACACCTGCGGCCATGCGCATGGCAATGTCATTTAAATATCCAAATGGCTGATAACGCTCTGGGTGTAAGGATTTTTCCAAGTTTACTTTGGCACGGCTTTTGACCTCGTCCAGATTTGCCGCGCCTGTCTGGTGGATGATCTGATACTTTTCTACCAACAACGGCAGCGCGTCGAGTATCACCTCGTTGATTGCCTGGGCGCCTTGCGAGCCGCCAAGTACCAGCAAGACTGGCAGCTCACGGTCGAGCTTCAAAAACTCGAATGCGCCTTCACGAGCTGGGATGAGCGCTGCTCTGCGCACCGGGTTGCCCGTAAATGCCACTTTTTCTTTCGGAAAGAACTCGGCCGCCTCTGGGTATGAGACAGCGACCTTGATGGCAAATTTGCCAGCCCACTTGTTGACGCGGCCAGGCACTGCGTCGGACTCGTGGATAATGACCGGAATGCCGAACAGACGCGCTGCCAGCAGTGTTGGAAAGCTTGCGTAGCCGCCTTTGCCGAACACGACGTCAGGATATAAAAAGAAGGTGCGAAAGACCGACCACACAATGCCCCACGCGGTCTTGAACCCGTCAAAAAAATTGAGGATAGAAAAATAGCGGCGCGTTTTGCCTGCACTCGTGTATACGTATGTGATGTTTTGCGTCACCAATGCTTCGCGGTCGTATGGGTCCGGCGCTGCGTAGTACATGGTAGGTTCGACCAAGTGCTCTTCGCGGGTCAGGTCGTTGATAGCCTCGGCTACGGCAATAATCGGGTAAAAGTGCCCACCCGTGCCGCCTCCCGTAAATAAAATCTTCATGATTACAAGTGTAGCAAATTAGGTACGGGTACGCATCCGGCGCGAGACACTCAAAATGACGCCCACCTCGGCGAGTGCCATCGCAAGGGCCGTGCCTCCATGGGATACAAATATCAATGGCACCCCGATAAGCGGTACCAGCCCGACGCTCGATGCCATGTTAAAAAACGATTGCCCGACTATCAGCACCACGAGCCCTACCACCAAAAGCCCTCCGAACGGGTCCGATGCATGCGACGCTATACGAAACCCTAGCAGACCAAATGCACAAAACAGCAGCACGAGCAGCGTTGTGCCGATAAATCCAAATTCTTCCCCGGCTACGGCAAAAATCGAGTCGCCGATAGGTTCCGGCAGATATGAGAATTTTTCGATGCTTTGGCCAAAGCCGCGACCTGTCCATCCGCCGGAACCGATAGCAATAAGCGACTGCTGGATCTGCCACCCTGCCCCGTGAGGATCGGACTCTTGGTGGATAAACGTGTCGATGCGTTCTGCAACGTGCGGATACTTAAACGCCGCGCCCACAATTGCCAAGACTCCGACAGCGGCCAAAATAAGAAGGTGGGTCACCTTTCCTCCTGCGGCAAACAAAATTGACACAGATGCCATGCCCAAGATGATCACGCCTGCGGTATTGGGCTGCAAGAGCAGCAGCAGTGCGCCGCTTCCGGCAATGATGCACAGCGGGAGTACCCCACCCTTCCAAGTGGTTACTGTTTTGTAATGCGCGGAATAGTACGTGGCCAAAAACATGATAGTCGCGAACTTGAGTATCTCTTCCGGCTGGAAAGAAAAGCCTGCAATGACTATCCAGCGGGACGCGCCTTTAAGTGTCAGCCCGATGTGCGGCACAAAAGTAAGCGAGGTCAGCAGTAAGGCAAAGATAAAAAAGTGCGGAGTGTATTTGCGCAACAGTCGGTAGTCGAGGCGCGAGAAAAAGATCATCAATATGCCTCCCAATATAAAACCGAGCAGCAGCTGGCTGACAGTTACAGAAGAAAATGTCGCACCCGACGATTTAGCTAAGAGGCCGAGCGCTGCCGAGGTAAAAATGAGCAACCCAAAGACAACCAAACAACCCAACACCAGTAAAAAAGGCGTATCGAGCGTTTTTTTCATAAGCTTAGAGCAGTGCTACCGACATGCCGATAAGAGCCGCGACAATGCCGACGATCCAGTAGCGCATGGTTACTTTGTATGCAGGCCAACCTATTGCCTCGAAGTGGTGATGCAGCGGCGCAATGCGGAATATCTTGCGGCGCAGAACCTTTTTACCAAAGATCTGGATGACGACCGACACGACCGTCGCGACAAGCGGAAGCGCAATGATCGGAAGTACGGTGACCCCGTGGCCATTGTCGAGGGTGTCGGTCAAAAATGCGACAACGGTCAGCGTGATAGTAAGCCCCATGGTGCCCGTTTCGGACAAATAGTATCGGGCGGGCGGAATATTGAACCATAAAAATGCCAGGAGTCCTCCGGTAAGAGCTGCGCACAAAGATGCGATGTCATACTGCTGCTGAAAGAATGCGATGCCGGCGTATGCAGCAAAGATAATAGAAAAGAGTCCGCCCGCTAACCCGTCGATGCCGTCGATTACACCTCCGGCATAAATAAACAATGCGGTAAGTACAAAAAATGGGATAAACCACCAGCCCAAAAACAGAGGCTGCGTCAAAAATGGGAAAGAGATAGTCTCAACGCCGAGCTTGCGGTAAAACCACCATGCGCATAAAAATGCCACAAAGGCGACCACCACCAGGCGCGAGCGCAGCGGCAGGCCTTGCCTCCCTTGTACCTCGAATAAATCGTCTAAAAAGCCCACAAATGCCCCTGCAAAGAGCGCTGCAAAGGGTACCCAGGTCTGGTTGCGGCTGACAAAAGCCAGCGTCTCGAACGATTCTGGAAAGATAAGCCACAGCACTTGCAGCAGTCCTGCTGTTAGCAGCACGCTGCCTGACACGATAATTCCTCCAAAGCGTGGCGTACCTACCTCCTTTTCAGTGTGGAGCTTATTGAACTCTTCTGCGGGTTTGCCGTCGAGTGCATGTTTGCCCCCTACAGGCTTCCACATTTTGTATTTATATAGGTAGTGCGTGACAAACGGGGTCAATGCGATGCCAATCAGAAAGGCCATTGTGGCTGGCAAAAATATTTGCATTGCGTTGAGCGTGGTCATTGCGA
>JAQBQX010000023.1 GCA_028286785.1 Candidatus Adlerbacteria bacterium | reverse complement strand
TAAGTGATCGCGTACTTGAGCCCAAACCATTCCCCATAATTGCGCACGAGTTCCGTGTTCGTTGCTTTACTCCATGCATAGGGGCTTTGGTCGCGTCCTAACCCGCCGTCGGCAAATTTGGTTGAAGAGCCCGCGTACACCAGTTTGGTTTTGTGGCTGCGGCAAAACTCTACTACGGCGAAGGTGCCCGCAATGTTTAAATCCCACACCACCTGCGGCTCCGTAAAACTTACTTCAACTCGCGAATATTCGCCCAAGTGGTAGACAAGGTCCGGCGTCTCGGGAACAAGGGTTGAAATGTCTTTGGTGTGCCCTTCGCGGTATTCGACACCCGGAACATGATTATCGCGCGAGCCGGTGAAATAGTTGTCCAGACTTATTACTTTGTGGCCCAATTGAACAAGACGCTCGCACAGGTGCGAGCCGACAAATCCGGCCCCGCCGGTCACCACAATAAGCTTTGACGCTTCCATATATCACAAGACTACCTCACAGAGGCGGCTTACTCAATCTCAAACTCCTCGTTATAGGACGAGGTTTCCTGCTTCTCGCCAGCCAGCGTATGCCCCATATTTTTATGTGAGACAAACCGTGCGCCAGCAATGCCGAGAATAATAAGTGCCACAAGCCCCAGCACTGACTCGGACACAGGGAGCCCTGCCCTGCTTTGCGACACTGCAGCCATCTGCGAACTGGTTGATGTCGTAGAAGTGTTAGACACAGACTTTGCAGATGTGTGCGCCGGCACCGAGCCTGGCGCCGTCCGAGCGGGTGCAGCGACTAGCTTTGCTACACCTTTTTTCAATGCAGCAACTGCTACAGGCGCCATAGCTTCGCCATGTTCAGGCGCATCATCACTGAGTTCTGCTTGCGCCGCGAGAGTGCCGTTGGGATACATGAGAGTTGATTGTGTATTGCAGGAAAGCTTGGTGACAAGTCCAGAAAAGCGCACTCCACCGCCGCCCAAGACATTGGTGCGTTTGGGAATAATAAATGTATTGTCGATGCCGCCACCGGGACACATAAGGATCCAGCCGCCAATATCCAGCGATTTGCTCCAGTGGTTAATGACCACAAGCGAATTATCTGGCTGTGCCACCAATGCAATGTCCGCTGGTACCGCGCTTATAGTGTATGTTGCCTCGCCACTTGAATATCCATGAGCCACGTCCAGGACAACAACATATGAGCCGGGGTACATATAGGTATGTAACACTGTCTGACCTTCTGCTGTTGCACCATCGCCGAAATTCCAGATGTATCGAGCATTAGTGAATGGCTTATCACTTGCGTCGTACGCATGACCTGTAAAGCTAGTGCCTGCGCCCACCAGAGCTTGGGAGTTGGTAGTGATTTCCGCACCCAACGGCGGCGGCGTGTTGCCCGAATTTACGCTCGTTTCTGTTTGAGTAGTCTGTGTTGTTGCCTGCGTAGTTTGAGTAGCTTGCGTGGCGGTTTGAGTTTGTGATGTTTGCTGCTCAACCTGCACAGCTCCATACGAACCCGGCGTTGGAGTGCCTGCGACAAAAATGCTACCGCTGCGCGCAAGCGAATTGCCGTCGCCGCCCGCACCTACCGCCGGGTCATATGAAGTGGAGTCGACAACGCTAAGATCGCCGTCTTTTATAGCGAGAGCCTCGCCGGTATTACTTAACGAAAAAGACGCTTTGATAAGCGTCCCGCTGAAGTTCGTATAATCCGCGCCAAATTTTGCCTGGTCCCCTATCAAAATAGCTGACGCACCCGCTGCTAAATTGGCGCTCCCGGTCAAAATTGTCAGCCCGTGATTAATGTTCGCCTCGAACAATTTATAATCGGAAATATCAACTGCGCTGCTGCCAGTATTAGTGACCTCTATCCATTCGCGCCCAGTATCAGAGCCGGACGGGTCGTACATCACTTCTGTTATAACGACACTTGCTTGCACAGAAAAGGGCGCGCAGATTACTAAAAGTACCAAAGCACTTCTAGACCATGTGGCCTTCATGGCGCTATTATGCCATACGTTCTGGGACGTCAGGCAAGTCTGGCTCGACTTCTAGCATTTCTTTAAGCACGCTGTCTGGGAGTCCTGCAGGAGTGCGCACCGTAGTGGTCGTTTTGGTTGTGTGCTCTTGTTTTTGTTCTTGTCTTTGTTCTTGCTTGTGTTCAGGCGCGATTATCTGCGAAAGAGTATGTTTGAGGTCGGGCGCATGTACACCGCCCGATTTGCCGGGTCCAGTGTGTGTAGTGGTAGTTGTTGCGGTGCGCACAATAGGCGCCTTGCTGGCTGTCACCATAGCCAAAGCCTCTTTCAATGACCCTGTCCCCTCTAGTGGCGGCTTAGTAGGTTGGGTGTACGTGCGCACCTCACGGGTTTGGTGGACGACGTATTTTTCACTAGGTTTTTCAGCGGGTCTTTGTGCAGGCTGCTCAACTTGTGTGTGCGCAGGTCTTTCTATATATACAGGCTCGGGCGCGCGCTGCTCTACCACCACGACAGGTTGGAGCTCTGCCACGTCTGCAGGACGCTCTACGTGATGTTCCGTGTGGTGCTCCACTCTTTCCACTTTTTCAACACGCTCGGCTTTGTGTTGCGGCGAGGCAGTGCCATAGCTGACAGAGTTTACATTTTTGGACTGGCTTGCCGCATGATTTCCTGAGCCAGTTGAATAATCTTTTTTGGGTTTTGGTTCCGGCGCTTCAAGAGTGTCAGTTGCGTACCAGTCTGCCACAGCCTGCTCCACTTCAACGCGCGGCCGCGCAAACTGTTTGCGAGACATCGATAGGACTTCCGGCACAAAACTTTCCGGTGTAGGGTCGAACGGCGGCAAAGTGGATGCGGAAAACGGCGGGCTTCCTGTGCCATCGATCATGAGTGTGAGATAAATCTGCGCGACACCAAGGTTCACCAAGTCAGCTGCGAGAAATTGCGGCGCAAAAATAGGCTCGAGCGCCTCGGCGTCAAAAGGCCCCACACGGAACGCGATAGTGGTACCCACGTTGCCAAACACGGCGTCGCGCACCTCTTCCTCCATTTGCTCGACGTACTGGTGCGCAATCGTCAGGTTAAGCTTGTACTTGCGAGCCTCGGACAAAATGTCGGCAAACGACTCGTTGGCAAAGTTTTGGAATTCGTCTACGTAAAAGTAAAAATGCGGGAGCTCTTTCATGGCTGCGGCATTCACGTCGGCGCGCGACATCGCCGCCAAATATATTTTGGTCACGAGCATGGAGCCCAAGAGCTGCGCATTGACCTCGCCCACGCGGCCCTTGGACAAGTTCATGATCAGAATCTTTTTGTCGTCCATCATCTGGCGGATATCGAACGACGACTTGGGCTGCCCGATGATGTTGCGTATCAATGGATTAGAGGTAAATTGCCCCACTTTGTTCTGTATTGCCGGTGTCGCTTCTTGGGTATAGCGGTCCGAGTAGTTGGCGAACTCGCCCAGCCAAAAGTCTTTCACCATCGGGTCTTTGACATTGTCGACAACCTTTGCTCGGAACTTTTTATTGACCAGCATGCGGTTAACGTCTATCAGAGTCGCGCCTGGATACTCCAAAAGCGCCAACAGAGTGTTGGACAAGATGTACTCCATACGAGCGCTAAACGAGTCCACCCAAAGCTTTTTAAATGCAGTGATGAGCCCCGATACCACCAGATGGCGCTTGTCGTAGCCGACGTCCTCCATGATGTTAAAGGCAACCGGGTGCTCCATATCAAACGGCGCAAAATACACCACGTCTTTTATGCGGTGCTTGGGCACATATTCCATGATGCGGTCGGCGGTCGAACCGTGCGGGTCGATAAAGGCTATGCCCTCGCCGTTGCGGATATCCTGTATGGCCATGTTTTCAAGCATGGTCGACTTGCCCACGCCGGTTTTGCCGATGACATAGACATGGCGCGCACGGTCTTTGCGCTTGATGCCAAATGGTATCGGTTTGCCGCGCGAGTTGGTCTCGGCAAAGTACGTTATATCGTTATCGTTCTGTGCCATTACTCACAGTATACCAAGATTTACTGAGTCGTTGTGTGAGTTTGTGGCTGAACAGTCGAGTGTGCTGCAGAGTCAGGAATATTTTCCACAAATGCATGCGTGCCTCGCCGATGTGTGCCACGGACAATCGCTTCGCCGCGCAACAACAGCCCCAAGACGGCTATCGCAACGCCAGAGATTACCAGCAAGATAACGCGCCACGAGCTCGGGACGCCAAGGTACGGCACCACGATTACCCACAGGCCCAGCAATATAACGCTCATCTCTTTTGACATACTTCGATTGTACCAGCAATGGCAGAGCCAAACAATATTATAGAGAGGCAGGCTCAACAATACCGACAAATTCGCCACGCTGTTTGTTCGTATTATTCATGAGCATTTCAAGCAGCTCGGCTGGAGTCCCCTTCAACACCTCTTCGAACATCTTGGTAAGCTCGCGGCCCAGGGTGACCTTCGAGGTCGGCGTATGCTCAACCAGCTCTTCCAGCAATTTGATAATCCGATGCGGAGATTCGTACAAGACAACTGGATACTCGCTTGCGGCAATTTCCTTGAGTGCGGTTTGACGGCCTTTTTTATGCGGCAAAAAACCAATGAAAGTAAAACGTGTTGCATCAATACCTGCAATAGAAATGAGCGCGGTTATAGCTGATGGACCCGCGATTGCCTCGATAATTATTTCGGGCAGAGCTTCGCGCACATGTGTGACAAGCCGCGAGCCCGGGTCAGATATGCCTGGAGTGCCCGCGTCGGTGATGTATGCGACATGTTCGCCTTTTTCCAAACGCCCGACAATCTCGACAGCAACTTTTGCCTCGATCTCGGCATCAAGTCGGTGGACTGATGTTGTGATTTCGTATCGTGCAAATAGCTTTGCAGCAACGCGCGTATCTTCGGCAAATACGACAGTCGCTTCTTTGAGCGTGCGCAGCGCGCGCAAGGTAATGTCCTCGAGGTTCCCGATTGGGGTTGCGACTATAGATAATTTACCCTGTGTGTCCCGTTCCATAATTACCCCACACTACCACATATTTGACAAATAGCAAGATTCGCGCTATACTATACATAGAAGAATCCCCTCAGCAATAGGAGCTACAGATGCACGGAACTGCCCTTCATAAACCGGCACTCGAGTATATCCATAATGGAGGACTCGAGCGGCCGAGCTTTTCTGTTACCCTAGTCGGCAAAAATTACGAAGGCGAACAGGGCCTTAACTGGTCATTTCTTCAGATCGAAAAAGATGAAGAACTTCGCAAACGAGTGGCTAGTGTTGCCAAGAGCGTGGGTGCTACAAAAATTTGGGCACCAGTGCCCAACTTTAGCGCCAAGGTGATCAACACCGATGTGCTCAAAAAAGAGGTGCGGCTCGGGGATGCAATCTTGTGGCGCAACTCCAGTGCTGACCATGCGGCCGACGGGGTCATGCTCAAGCCTGGCGAATCGTATGCCATGACGCCCGGCGGCTGCGCTGGATTTGTTGCCACCAACATCGACCGCATGATCGGAGCCCATTCGGGAAAACATTGTCTTGTTGATCCTAAACGGATCATGGGAGAGCGTAACCCCCGTCTGTATGCAAGCATCGTCGACAGCACTGTCGGACAGCTCGCCAACAACCGCAAAGAACACGAAACTATCAGGGTGTGGGTGTTCGGATCACTCCGGCCTGAAGATTATCCTCACTACTTCGATAAGAAGCATGGGGAGCAATCGCTCAAGTTGTATCAGTACATCCTGCGCAACTGGGGACCGGAACCGCTGGTCGAAAAAAAGGAGTGGGTGGATAAATTTTACCTTGATATCCCCGCCCTCATTCGCCGGCAGTTTATGAAGCGCGGCGTTCCAGCCGAAAACATCAATCTCGAGCAAGCGTATATCTCGAAAGAGACCGCCTGGGTCGACGGTGCTGTCGGTAAGCCGCGTAACCTGTTCCTTGTTAAGCGACATCGCTAACTTCAGCCGCCCTTCCGATATTTCGGACAGGGCGGTTTTTTCTTTTAAGGGAACACTTATGCCTGGGTTATGCCAGACGCGGGGAACACTTATGCCGCTTTCTAGCGGCCTTCAGGTTCGGGTGATAGACTCGAGAGTATGGCTCAAGAGAAAGGCAGGAAGGCACATTTTATCGGCATTGGCGGCGTCGGCATGTCGGCCGTGGCCAAACTGCTGCAAGACTCCGGCTGGGAGGTCAGCGGCTCGGACGAGGCAGTGTATCCTCCTATTTCAACCCAACTCTCAAGTTATGGCATCGCATGGTCGACTCCGTACCAGCCAAGCAATATCCCTGAAGACGTCGACCTGATTGTGATCGGCAAAAACGCAAAGCTCGTGGCCGAAAGCAACGAAGAGGTCGCGGCCGCTTATGCCTCGGGCAAGCCAATCAAATCCTTCCCTGACGTGCTCGGCGACCTTTCGCAAGAAAAAGAGACTGTGGTCGTGGCCGGTAGTTACGGCAAATCGACCAGCGTCGCACTTTTGGCGCACTGCCTGGAAGTGGCAGGCGGCGATCCGTCATACTTTATTGGCGCCGTACCAATCACCCCGACCACCAGCGCCCGCATTGGGGCTGGCCGGTTGTTTGTGATGGAAGGCGACGAATATCCGGCAAGTAACACAGACTCTCGCAGCAAATTCTTGCTCATGCAACCCGCCCACACGCTTGTAACCCCTTTGGCACACGACCACTTCAACATCTTTCCTACCACCGAAGACTATCTCAAACCATTTTACGAACTGACCGAACTCTTGTCTGAGAACGCAACTCTCGTGGTTGCAACAAGCGGCACGCTCAGTCGCGTGTACCTTTCGACCATCAAGCACCCACACGTTACCTATGGCATTGCCGAAGGCGACTATCATGCCGACAACATCGCATGGGGCGAACACACCAGCTTTGACATCGTGCATCAAGGCGAAAAAATAGTGCGTGTCCAGACCTCGCAGCTCGGCGAACACAATGTAGAAAACATTGTCGGTGTCGCGGCGTTTTTGTTTACGCGCAACTTGGTGACACCCGAACAATTTGTAACCGCCGTCGCGGGATTTAAGGGAGTGGTTCGCCGTATGGACCGCAAGTCCGACCAGACACGCGTACCCATTTTCGAAGGTTTTGGCTCGAGCTATGAAAAAGCAAAGAGCGCCATTGCCGCTATGCGTCTGCACTTTCCTACACGCCCGCTGCGGATCGTGTTTGAACCTAACACCATCGGTTGGCGTGCTCGCGCAAGCCTCGTGCAGTACGACGACGCGTTTGAGGGCGCGGCCATGGCATATGTATATAACCCGCCCCACGACGGCAAACAGACAGAGCTCAGCACGGAAGAGATAGTCGAGCGCGTCGTGCAAGGCGGCACGCCAGCCGTGGCAGTGCATACGCCCGAAGAGGCATTGGACGCCATTGAAAAAGACTTGTCCTCGGGCGACTGCATATTGTTATTATCCTCAGGCCCCATGGGCGGACTGATAGAGTCTATTCCCCATTTAGCAGAAGAGCGTTTTCCAGCTTCTGGCAAATAATATGAGAATGTTTAGCAGTGAGTTTGCGCACGACTATGGGTCGTACACATTTGCGTACGGCAACTATTGCGAACGCGAGTCCGGCGATACTATCGCTGCGATATATCGTAGTGGATATTTGCCCTACTCGGGCTCGCAAGGAGTAAAAAATATCTTTTATATGGCACGAAGCGCGCGGGTAGCACTTACAGACTTTACCCTCAGCAGCGAAAACCGCCGTATCTCCAAAAAATTTGACGGACAATTTCATAAACAACGTATCGTCTTTGCAGACTTTAATGTAGACGAATCATTTATATCTTTTTGTCTGGCATATTTTGCAGACAAACATGGGAGTGTCATGCCACGAGAAAGACTCCAAGATATCATGACGGCTGGAATCATCACCCATATTGTTGAGTACAAAAAAGATGAACGCATTGTCGCCTACGTGTTGGAAGCGCGCGACGGCAACATAGCGCACTATTGGTATTCATTTTATGACCTTGCATATACGCAACAATCATTAGGCCTGTGGCTTATGCTCGACTGTGTACGGGATGCTCACCAAGATGGACTCGCTTACTATTACCTTGGTACCGTGTATGGAGAAAAAGCCCTTTATAAAACAAGCTTTGAACCACTCGAGTGGTGGGACGGAGAGTCATGGAACACAGGCATCGCAGTTCTCAAAGATCGCAGCCGCTCGGACAGTGAAAGGAGTGTCGAGCGCATAGACTGCTGGAAGAAAGGTCACGAATTGTATTAAAAAAAGCCGCTACAAAAATGTAGCGGCTTATATGTTGGGCTCGACCTTGAGGTTCATGGCTTTGGGGCCTTTACCTTTTTTGTCGGGCTCGGTTTCAAAAGAGACACGACTCCCACTGGCCAAGGTCTTCAGCCCAGCCTTTTCCAGGGCGGTGATGTGGACAAAAATATCCTTATCGCCATCATCGGGCCTAATGAAGCCGTAGCCCTTCTCTTCATTAAAGAATTTCACTATTCCCGTCCGAGCGGCCTGCTGTTCGTTATCCATCTTCCCCTCCTACTCTGGGGTTATCTCTTTTTTCGAGATATTCCGATTCGCGCAGCCAAACATCAAGTTCATTGAACCCGACCTGCTTCCAGGTTTTATACCGATAGCAGGTGTACTTCTGGTCATATTCCAGTCGGGTCATTGTCCCGATATAGATATCGCCCGGCATTGTGCCGGGGTATGCGCGCATTTCCGACCTATCAAGCCCAGCCATGTCACTTCCCTCCGGACTACCCTCTGCGGGCAATATACCCTACCTGGGGCGTATTTGCACGACTATATATAGAGTACAAAAAAGCCCGCTCCGTACGGAGCGGGCTTTTTT
>JAQBQX010000008.1 GCA_028286785.1 Candidatus Adlerbacteria bacterium | reverse complement strand
AACGCCACGGTACGAAAAAACCCGGGCTAAAGCCCGGGTTTTTCTTTACTCTACCTTCAAGATTTTGTAGCGCTGTGTTCCCTTTGGAGTATGGAACGAGAATTCATCGCCCTTCTTTTTGCCCTGGAGCGCGGCGCCCAGCGGCGAGTGGTAAGAGATTTTGCCTGCAAACATGTCAGCCTCTTCTGCACCGACGATGATGTAGTTGTGCTTATCAGGAGAGTCTACTTTTTGCACCTGCACTGTTGAGCCCATGCCAACCGTGTCGGTCTTGCTTCCGCGTACGATTTTTGCGTTCTTTAAAATGCTCTCGAGTTTCTGGATGCGCTCTTCGACTGCAGACTGCATTTCGCGGGCTTCCTGGTATTCGGCATTTTCTGAAAGGTCACCCAACGAGCGAGCATATTCAAGCTGTTCGGCTACTTCGCGACGGCGTGTGGTGCGCAATTCGTCGAGCTCTTTAGTGAGTTCCTCAAACTTCTCTTGTGATATAAGTTCTTCAGTCATATTGAGTCCAAAGTGTATACGAAAATGCCCGATTGTCAATCCACACCTATTGCTGCGCCGCAAAATATTGCGGAGTATTGTCGCGCATCCACAGGAAGAACTGCCCCACTGTCGCAGATGCACCGATGAGTGTCCCCGCAGGTCCGCGCTCGAGCACAATAGCGTAGGCATACTTCGGCTTTTCGTATGGGAAAAAGCCAATCATCCACGAGTTCAGAAACTGGTTATGCGTACCGATTTGCGCAGTACCGGTCTTGGCAGCAACATGCACAAAGTCGAACTTGACCGCCTGTGCAATACCTTCTGTTACGCCCATCCGCATACCCTCGCGGACAATCTCGAAATTGTTTGCTGGCAAATTGAGCTGGGTAAACTTTGGCGTACTGCTTGCGATGAGCGTGGGCACGAGCATCTTGCCATTGTTTGCAACCGCAGCTGCCGAGCGCGCCGCTTGCAGCGGTGTCACTTGCATACCGTACTGGCCGATTGCGGTGTGGTATGTGTCGCCAATGCGCCACGGGTCGCCGTCAAAATTTGCTTCCTTCCATGCGGGTGTAGGTATGTTGCCTGTAGGCTCTGTAAAGCCCTCTATACCGGTCTTGACCCCATAGCCGAACATCTGCAGGTATTTGTCGATATTATCGATTCCGATGCCCTTTTGGTCCTGGTAGCCGCCGCCTACTGCATAAAAATACACATCGGATGACACTGCGATAGCTTGGCGCACGTTTACCCAGCCGTTTGCGCGCCAGTCTTTAAAGATCGAAGGGTGCGCAGGGTCGTACGGGTTCGGGAGCGAGATCTGCCCGGTACTTAAAATCTGTTTATCCGGGGAAATGACACCTTCGGTCAACACTGCGATGCCCATGATCGGTTTTACGATCGAGCCCGGCGCATACAAGCCATCGATGGCACGGTTCAAAAACGGCTGATTCTTGCTGCTATTGAGTGCGGCAATTGCCGCTTTGTCGCCATTTGTCACCGCTTGCGATGAATACTCGGGGTAGCTGGCCATCGCGACAATCTCGCCCGTTTGCACATCAATCATGACTCCCGCACCGCCCTGGAAGCCAGACGCTTGTGCCGTTTTAACAAGTACGTCATACAAGCCTTGGGTCAACTTTGCGTCCACTGACAAATGGAGCTCTTCCCCAGCAGTGGGCGGTTGGATCGTGCTTTCCGAAACCACTTTGCCGCGGGCGTCAGTCTCTGTCAGCTTGAGCCCGTTTTGTCCGGCAAGCTTCGTGTTGTATACCTCTTCTACGCCGTCCATGCCGTCAAACTCTTTGCGAAAGTACGTGCCCGACGAGTCCTTTGCAGGCGATTTAACATAGCCCACCGTGTGAGATATCCCGCGATATGAACTGTATATGCGCGCCGCAAAGTCGTCAGTGACCGACACGCGGTCGTTGCTTGCCAATATCAAGCCATTGCGGTCGGTGATGATGCCGCGGTCGGCAAAAATAGTTGTTTGCGCAAGCTGATTATCTATCGCGCGTTGCGCATACGATGCTCCATGGACAATCTGCAGGTTAACTGCGCGCACCATGAGCGACAAAAGTATGAGCGCCATCACGCCTGCTGCCGCACCCAACGTGCGCTGGTTGATAGGGCGCTCGATGCGGCCCTCGAACTGGTCTTTATTAAATTCCGGCAGGTTGGACGAGTCAATAAAAATTTCATCCGGGTCTATTTCCGTATGCAATTTCTTTGATCTCCCAAACGATCTGCCCCACATAGGAGCAGTTTATATTCTTTTAGGCATTTTTACCATCATACGCGTGACCACCACCCTGCGGGCGATGAAGAGCACAGCTGCAAGCAGCGTGCACGGCAGCACCAACCAGTGCCACGGTATAACAAACAGGTGTCCGGGTGGTATGCCCCACAACAAGTCGAGGTATAGGCCGATCAGCAGGCTCGTGGCCGAGTGTCCCGACAGGCTCGCCAACAGTAACCCCAATATGCAAAGCGGCCACCAGGGCACGATAACCCCGGCCGCAACAAGAACGACAGCGACCACTAGTTGGCTTATGTTATTGGGCATGTTGTGTCCATATTTCTACAAACCGCAAACCGTCGACACTCACCGGCATGTGCATGTATATAGTAATGAACGATTGGTTTTGCACGACCTGCACAGCCGAGACTGTCGCTACAAAACCTCCTGCAACGCTTGGGAACACCACATGGTCCCCGGCAGCAATGTCGGTACCTGCCGGCACTTGGCCGGTCATCGAACCTGCGCCCTGCCCTTCGATTGATACTGGGACTGTGACGCCGTCTTTAAGCGTCACGAGCGCTGGGTAGGTCTGGCCAGGCGTCGAAAAGAGCGCTACACGCGATGTGTTGCCAAACACCTCGGACACAACACCGATCACGGTAGTGCCGCCCGCAGCCACAATGTCGCCAGCTGCAACGCCCTGTTTTGATCCAGCATCAACCAGCAGCAAGTCATACGGAGTCTGCGGCGGGCGCGAGACAATGGCCGCAAGCGTTGTTTTGAGTGTAGCGTCGCGGTTCAGTCGCGCTTTGAGGTCGAGCACTTCGGCATACAGCGCATCGCGGTCGGCAAGCGCCGCAGTGGTAGATGCCAACTCGTTTTGCAGTGCCGCGTTTTGTGCAACAAGCGCACTGTTAGATTGGAAACCGGCAATGATATGCGCCAGCATGCTGCCGCTGACCGTGCGCACCACGCTTGCGGGCATCACAGTCGCCATTGCCGCACCACTGAACACGCCGCGCCACAGCAATGTCACCACGATCAGCACACTGACTGCAAAAAGCCCCACTAATGTCGTGGAGCTGGGGCCGCGCTTTTTGTTGCGGTTATGCGAAATCGTCGTCATAAGAAATAAGCATGTCTTGATAGAGGTCGATGTTTTCCAAGATGACCCCGGTGCCGCGAGCAACTGCTGTCAGCGGGTCATCTGCTACCAACACCGGCACCTTGAGCCATTCGGCAAGCAACATATCGAGGCCCTTGATCAATGCGCCGCCTCCGGTGAGCATGATGCCCGAGCGCATAATGTCGCCCAAGATTTCAGGCGGGGTCGTTTCAAGCACTTCGCGCACAGCTTCTATTATAGTATCAATTGATGTCGAAATGGCCTCGCGGATATCCGAGTCGCTGAGCACCACCTCGCGCGGCAAACCAGTGATAAGGTCGCGGCCACGCACCATGGCTTGCAGCTGCGTGTCACCCTCGACCACGGCACCTATCGCTATCTTTACTTCTTCTGCGGTTTTTTCCCCTATCAAAATCTTAAACTCGCTGCGCACATATGAAATGATGTCTTGGTTGAGCTTGTCGCCTGCGATGCGCAAATTCTTGGCACGCACGATGCCGCCGAGTGACAATACTGCAATGTCTGTGTTGCCGCCCCCGATATCAACAATCATCGAACCTATCGCCTCGCGGATGGGCATGCGAATGCCAAGCGCCGCAGCCACCGGCTCTTCGATAATATAGACCTCGCGAGCGCCCGCGTTTTGCGCAGCGTCTTTGACCGCGCGGATCTCGACGTTGGTGATGCCCGACGGCACGCCAATGACCGCACGCGGGCCCAGCATCTTTTTCTGTGTGCCCTGCGCGCGGTTAATAAAGTACGCGAGCATTTCCTCGGTTGCCTCAAAGTCCGAAACAACGCCGTCGACAAGCGGCCTCACTGCCGAAAGGTGCGCTGGCGTGCGCCCCAGCATCTGCTTGGCTTGTGCGCCCACCGCGACCACTTGCCCTGTCTTGTTGTTGACCGCAACGACAGACGGTTCCACCACGACAATGCCTTTGCCGCGCAAATACACCAGCGTGTTGGCTGTGCCTAAATCGATCCCGATGTCGTGCGACAACAGGGGTGCAATACGTTTTGTAATTCTCTCAAACATGCAGTTACCCGTGTCTGAGCTGGTCTACTAACTCAGATGTTGAAAGATTAAATGTCCGACCAGTGGAGCGCTCGACACACTCGAACTTGCCCGCAGCCAATGTCTTTTCCGACACGACAACGCGCGTCGGTATACCGATCAGGTCGCTGTCGGCAAACTTTTCACCCGCACGCGCATCGCGGTCGTCCCACAGTACTTCTACTCCAGCCTCTGTCAGCGTGTTGTACAGCTCAAGCGCCTCGACCCGCACATCAGGGCTTTCCGATTTGATTTCTACTAAGTGGACCTGGAAGGGCGCGACCTCTTTAGGCCACACAATGCCCTTGTCGTCTGACATCTTTTCTACCAACAAACCCATAAGGCGCGTGATGCCTATACCGTAGGAACCCATCCACACGGGAACATTTTCGCCTTTGTCGTTTTTGTAATATAGCTCCAAGTCTTCGGACTTCTGTGTACCAAAGTTGAATATATTGCCGACCTCGGCGGTCTTTACCTCCTCTAGTTCGTCGCGGGTGATATTGAGGCTCGCGAGCGTTTCATCATTGAGCACCTCTTCATTGATTGCGATACCCTTTTCGCGGTTGATGTAAATGGTGTCTTCGCCTGTCTCGACTATTGTTTGGAACTCGTGGCTAAATTGCGTAAACGCGCCGCCCGAGGCAAACGTCACAAAGGTGTCGTGGCCAACGCCGACACGGTCGAACACGCGCTTGTACGCTTCGATCGAAGCATTATAGAACTTGGTGTGATCTGCCTCTCCGACAGAAAATGAGTATGCGTCTTTCATCACGAACTCTTTGCCGCGCATGATGCCGCTTTTGGCGCGCAGTTCGTTACGCAGCTTGGTCTGGAACTGGTAAACCACAATCGGCAGGTCTTTGTAGCTCGAGACATAATTTTTCATCATGTCAGCGATAGGCTCTTCGTGGGACCAGCCAAAGCCGACCTCCCCGCCCGCTTTCAGTTCCGACTTGAACCACACGTCGACAACTTCGTCGCTCCAGCGTTTGGTTTTTTCCCACAGCTCTTTGCGCTGCAGCGAAGTCATGATTATTTCCTGCCCGCCGATCTTGTCCATTTCCTCGCGGACAATCTGCTTGATCTTTTCTACAACGCGGAGCCCTAGCGGCAAGTATGCATAGACGCCTGCCATTTCTTTGTGCACGTATCCGGCCCTGATAAGTAGTTGCGCATTTTTTGAGACCTCGTCTTTGGGCGCCTCCTTGCGTGTCTTGGTAAACAGGTGGGATTGCTTCATATGTAGCTATTCTACGTGTAATAGCTCAGCCTGGCAAAAAATGAAGGAACCACGCGCTTTTTACAGCTGTGGGTAAGCCATTGACATTGAGGCACCAAATATGCTATACTACTAGGTGGAATAGCTCCTCACAAGGCACGAAATTCAATTGGTCGCATTTCAGCGCCAAAACGTAGAAAGGGTCTACTATGAACACCGCTCTCGCGAATCCGCCGACTGAGCAAGTTGGCAATTCAGAGTCCAAGCTCGAGTATCTACCTCTGGCAAACAAGGACGTTGTCGTTAGGTTTATCTTTACGAACGCGCGTTATCTGCCAGCTGGGCTACGGGAAGGAAAACGCGAAGAAGTCAGACTCATGAACAACCGGCACATGAACGACAAGTACACCGGTGGCGACCAGTCACTGGCGGAAGTCGGACGTTTGCGGGAAGGACATGTGGACACTGGCAGACAGGTGATCGACAACCTGAAAGGCGTCAGCGCCGTCGAGTTCTGGGATGATATGCAGCGCGTCGGATACCACATGTGCCACGCGATGTATTTTAAGGAGTTCCAGCCTGGCAAAAGCAAAAAGTCTCGCTCGGACGATAACCCCAACGAAGTCAAAGAGAAGTTCAAGTACACTATTGTGCTGCACTTCTCCAGGACCGGCGAGCTCTTGAGGCTCACTAAGGAGCAAAGAAACTCCTTGGAGGCATTCTTCGAGGGCTGCCTGTGGACCTGTCACATTTGGGAGAACCCTGAGCTGAACCCGCACACGATCAATTTCGTACAGATCCAGCCCGGTATAAATCCGGACTACGAGCTGGTCGTGATCAACAACGCAATTACATGCGTAGAACCGGACCGTTAATCTCTTCGGTCCCCCCTGTTCAAACTTCAAAGCCCCGACTTCGGTCGGGGCTTTCTTTTTTATTCCTCCTTACCTCCAATTACCTCAAACATATTCACGCCTTTGGGCTGTATGACACTTTCAAAATACGGCAATACTTCTGCCACAGGCACTTCGTTCAGGATTTTCTTTGTATCAATGCGGTTTTTAGCGCAGTCTTGCGCCGGCAAGCCCGAGGTAAGGTTAAACAGATGCGACAAAAATGTCGTCGCGTACTGACCCTTGCCGAGTTCAAACTCTAGCAACAAACCTTCAGGCAATAATTCTCCATTAACAATGCGCGCATGGTCTTTGGTCGGGGTCATACGCTTTTTCACCTGTATGTTAGGAAATTGTCGCACATGCTGCAAAGACAGCGGATACAGTCCCTGATTTTCTAGCATCTCGCGATATAGTTCCTGATCTACTTTGTCGGGACTCAAGAAAAATGGCAGCTCTTTGGGCGGCTCTTGAGAGCGGATCAAATGCTCAGAGATCTTTGCATTAAAGAACAGCGATGCCAGCGCATATACCCACAAAGTTATCTGCTCGGGGATTGTCTTGAGTGCACCCAAGTAGTCGCCGGGATGCTGGCGCAAGTGGTCAACCAGTTTGTGCTCGTGCACAAATATGATCGGGTATGGAGCGATGATGTTGTGCACCGCTTCCCAATCGCCGAACTTCTCGTGCATTTGGGTGCGCAAATTTTTAAAATATGACAACTCCCTTTCGCTTGTGTGCGACAAGATGTCGTGCGCGGCCTTTTCAAAGTTGCCGCGGATGATATCGCGCGCCCATCGAAAGTTGGTCAAGCGTGGCGTGCCGAACCGCTGCAGATAAAAAAAGTTATAGAATCCATCCCTGGATACTCGGGCAAGAGCCTCTGACACAGCAGCATTATGTGTTGGGTCCGAAAGCGGTTTTGCAGTGCGCACCAATACGGTAAAGCGGTTCCCTTTGAGCCGACCTTTTTCTATGACCCCCTTCCCGACCTCGATATCTTTCAGAAAATAATATGGTGACCCGCACGCAGCGACGGCCTCAATTTGGGCGCCTCGGATAGAAATCCTCTGCGAAGTAAGAGCGTCTTTGTCTTTAATGCCTGCGTATGAAATATGGTCCTTGGGGATGCCGAGGTGCCGCGCAATATCATCTACCGCTTCAAAGGTTGAGAGTCCGCATTTAACGAGTGTTGCAAAGACAGTCGTGCCTTCTCCTATCTTAGGAGGTGTATTGCCTGGGGCAATGGTATACACCGCGCCGTCTGTTGCGACCTCTTCGACAATAAAGTCTTCGGGCCACAGCTTCAGCACTGCTGGGACAAAGTCGGTTTTGCCCGGCACGTGGATGCCAAATTCTGCAAGCGTTTCCGCATCGTCTACATACGTGCGCTGTTCAAACAGTTCTGGATTCTTCGCATATGCCTCGGCCAAGTGAGCTTGCTCTGCTTGTTTGAGGTCTTTGCGGTCTTGCATGGTAATTTATCCGCGTATCAGCCGCAGGATGTCGTGGTACGAGATGACAAGCATCAATAAAAGGAGCAGCGCAAAGCCGGCGAGGGTAAATCCTATCGTGAGTTTTTGCGACAGCGGTTTGCGGCGGATACCTTCGATAATGATGAGCGCCAAGCGGCCGCCGTCGAGGCCCGGGATCGGCAGCACGTTGATGACCGCCAAGTTGATAGAGATAAGTGCCGTAATGGTCACAATTGCCGCAAAGCCCTGTTTGACCGCGGCCGCCCCGATGCCCGCAATACCAATAGGACCTGCCACTTCGGAATAGTTCGCGGTGCCGTGGAAGATAGTGCCAAAAAAGCTAAACAGCCCGATCACCGTTGATTTCAATATTTGCCAGGTAAGTATTGCGCCTTGTCCAAAAGCCAAGTGCACAGGCAGCTTCAGTACCCCGAGGTCTTCCAGCTGTACACCGATGGCCTTGTGGTCCACAACCAACCCCTCGACTGGCTTGGCCAAAAATGTCTGAGGAACACCGTCACGTCGAATAGAAATGATGATACTTTCCTCGCCATGGGCGGCAATAAACTCGGTTATCGGCAACGCAGACAAGTTACCTTCAAGCTGCGCAGTACCTGTCTGGACACTCGTAACTACATCCCCCTCCTTGAGCCCTGCCTTTTCTGCTGGGCTCTGTGGCATGACATACACAAGAGTCGTTTCTACATTGCTGACGGTGCCAAACCCCTCGTGCTGCGCGGAGGACGGCATACCCACCATGTACGCAACCGACAAAATGATCCACGCAAAAATCAGGTTAAACGCGATGCCACCAAGAGTAACTGCGGCCTGCTGCCACTTGGACTTGCGGGAAAAACTGCGCGGATCGGTGGCTGCATCTTCATTGCTTTCACCGAATATTTTTACAAAGCCGCCGAACAGCAATACGTTAAATGAGTACACGGTTTCGCCAAACTTTTTAGCGAACAAGCGCGGCGGAAAGCCGATACCGAACTCGTCTACGCGGATGCCAAAAAACTTGGCAATGGAAAAATGGCCCAGCTCGTGTACCAGGATGAGTGCGATCAGGATAATTACAAATACGAGATAAGCCATTGCTAGATTGATTATTGATTAGTTGCCCGAGATTTCTGTTTCTTTGCGCTCGAGCATCTCCTCAAACTTGCCGTTGGCGGTGTCTACGCGCTTTTGCATCTCTTCTTTAAAGCGGAACTTCTCGTCTTCGGTAATGGTGCTGTCGCGCTCGCCTGCCTGGATATCATTCCACACATCGTCGCGGGCTGCGCGCAGCGCGGTGCGAGCCTCTTCCATGCGTTCTTTTGCAAGCTTTACCAATTGCGTGCGGCGCTCTGCAGTCAGCTCGGGGAAAAATACGCGTACGCCCTTTTCATCGCTACCAACCGAGACCCCAAGGTTAGCGGCGCTGATCGCCTTTTCGATCTCCTTTGTCATAGACGTGTCCCAGGGCGTGATGCGCAGCGTGCGGGCATCTTCTACGGCAACATTGCCTACCTGGTTTATCGGTACCCGGCTGCCGTAACTTTCCACCTGGATTCCGTCGATAATGGCTGGTGTTGCGCGGCCTGTGCGCACGCCAGAAAACTCGCGCACCAATCTCTCAGTAATATCAGTAATGGTTGCCTCAAACGGTTTAAAATCGTATGCCATATGTAGAGATGATTATATCACAAAGCCCTAAAAACCTTGGCGGCGGGTGGATATATGACAACCAAAGGGTCGAGGCTGGTGTCGTACTTGCGGGCCGGGGCCAGATAGCGGCCATAGTGGATGACCCGATGCGTAAAGGTGCCCCACTCTTTTTTGGGCAGTAACTCCATCAGGTCTTTTTCGATCCGCACCGGGTCTTTGTAGTCGGACAGGTCAAAGCGCTGCACAAAACGGATAACGTGCGTATCGACTGTGACCCCGGCCACGACTCCGAACGCCTCCTTGAGCACCACGGTCGCGGTTTTGCGCGCGACCCCGGGCAAGCGCAGCATGTCGACTATATTAGTTGGTAGCGTGCCGCCAAATTCCTCTTTGATCATAACCGCGGCGTTTAAAATATTTTTGGCCTTGGCGCGGTAAAAGCCCGACGCGAAAATATCCTGCTCGAACTGCCGCCTCCCATTTTCGGTCTTGGCAGCACGCACATACGCATCAAATGTCTTGTATTTCTTAAATAGCTTTTCGGTAATCTTGTTGACGTTCTTGTCGGTGTTTTGTGCCGACAACTGCACCGCCACCATAAGCTCCCACGGGTTGCTAAAGTTAAGCTCGATCAAAGCCTGAGGGTACAGTTTCTTGAGCGCGACATTGAGCTTCGCGATCCGCGCTTTCCTCTCGGCCAGCTTTTTGGGGGTCATGGGCACATAGTACCAAAATAAAAACGCAGGCGGGGGTTACCCTGCCTGCGTTGTTTTAGTGTAAGAACTCGGGAGAGAGAAACAGGGCCGACGCGGCCGCCATCTCTGTGCGTAATGCAGCAGGATGGGTAGCTTGTTCCGGCAGAGCCAAATTTGCAGCCGCCGACAACATCCTTCCCCACCTAGTGCCCCGCTGCACGAGCGCAAAGTTGCACTGATCTGCCGGCACAGTTATACGCCGAGCAACTTCGAACTCGGCATCTTTTTGCGAACCAATACGGTCAACAAGCTTGTGCTCGAGAGCCTCGTCTTCACTAAAGATCTCGGCCCCGACACTGTTGAGCCAATCTTGGTCGATATGGTCCCGACGATGCGTAACAATATAGTCCACAAAACGTTCACGCAAAGCTTCAAGATGCTCTTGGCGCTTTTTGAGCACCGCTTCGTCTGGCTCAATAAAAGGATTGCCGAGCAACTTGCCCTTGCCCGCAAACAACGGGTGGACAATTATTTTACCTGCACGTACCCGACTACCACCGAGGTCGGCCAGTTCCGACACATTCGAGTAGTGAAAGACGGTCGGGAGCCGCACGCCAATATGCCCAAGCTGTGAGTTGTGTCGCGCAATAATAAAGTGCGCCGCAACCATAGAATAGACTCCGCCGGATGTACTTCTGCCGTTGATAAACGCAACAACCGGTTTAGTCCCGCCGAACTTAGCTACCGCACGGCGTACCATCTCAGAGCCCGACACAGTACCACCTGGAGTTTGAAAGATCAGCAGCGCCCCTTTAATGCAGTCATTGTTGGCCGCACGGGCGAGTATCTCTTCAACATCTTCTCCGAAGGTGGCAATATCTTGAAGTACCGCTGCCCACGGACTGAACTTGTCACCGATAACGCCGCTTATGCGGACTACGATGACAGTGTTGGGCTCATTAATTTTCGACACCCAGGTAAACGCCCGGCGGTCGATATTGAGCCCGAGTGCATGCTGCTCTCGGACCAGCTTGGCGCGGATTTTTTCGGAACGGCGAGTAAACTTACCATAGCCCCACTTGATCCAGCGCCACCCTTTTAATCCTAGAAAGAGGATTATTAGCGCCGCAATAAGCACCAAAAAAGTGCTCACGCTCACATGTGTCGAACCGACTGTAATCTCCATTACCTTGCTCCCTTTTCAATTTCCTCGTCTGACAATACAATGAAGTATAAAAGTACTTTTGTCAAAACTTTGGCAGCACTGCGGCAAGGTGTTCCAGCAGCATTTTTAAGGATGGCGATCGGTCAGATAAGTAATTGCGGACTTTTGTGATGTCTGTGAGCCCCTCGCGAATGTCCACACTCTTCTCTATGTTGGCAAAGAGCACAGCCTCGAGCGCATTCACAAAATCACGCGCGCGGTCTTTGGCGCCATCCTCGTCTTTAAGGAGCACCGTTATCATCGCGCTGCGCTCTTTGTTGCCAAGCGAGAGAAACTTTTTTGCTTCTGTGGTGGAAGTTTTTCCTGCATCAAGCACATACATCTGCGCGCGCGAACGTATAGTGGGCAGCGCTACCCCATGCGGCAACAAAAAGACAAGTACGACACCAGCTGGCGGCTCTTCTACCAGCTTGAGCAAGCTTTGCTGTGCCTCGGTTGATATGACAGAAACACCGATAACGAAAAGCCCCCTTCCTGCAGTGCTCTTGAGCTGCGCTTGTTGGGACAGCGCGCGAGCCTCGTCTATGCCAAATTTATCAAACAATCGCGCATAGATGTCGGGGTTGCCTACTGTTTCCCTCCCCATCTGCGCAGCCGCGTCTGCGACAAGCGCGTCAAACTGCGCGACACTGCCTTCATATATATACGCGTGGTGCGTGAGCATAGGGGCTTACCTCTTAGCAATTATGGCTTTTTTGTAGGTGTCGAGGTGCTCAAGCGCAATGCCGGTACCTTCTGCCACGCAGTACAGCGCGCGCTCGGCGACCTGGGCTTTTACGCCCGTGCGACGGAAAATGAGTTCAGGGAAATTGCGCAGCAAGCTGGTGCCGCCGGTCATCATAATGCCGCGGTCGATAATGTCGCTCGCCAACTCGGGAGGAGTTTCCTGCAGCACATCGCGGATTGCCTTCACAATCTCGCGCAGTTCTTTGCCGATTGCTTTGGTGATGTCATTGGTTTTAAGCTCGGCCGAGCGCGGGAGCCCCGTGATAAAATCGCGACCGCGCACATGCATCACCAGCTCGTCCTCGACAGGCACTGCCGAGCCCACCGCGATCTTTACATCTTCGGCGGTCTTGTCGCCGATAGCGAGGTTGTATGTTTTTTTAATATAGTCGGCAATGGCGTGGTCCAACCTGTCGCCGCCGCATTTGATGGATGTCGACGCAACAATACCGCCGAGCGAGATCACTGCCACGTCGCAGGTACCGCCGCCGATGTCGACAACCATGTTGCCGTGCGCTTCCTGGATAGGAATCCCAGCGCCGATTGCCGCCAACACGGACTCTTTAACGACATACGCATTTTTTGCTCCTGCACGGATTGCAGCCTCGACGACAGCGCGGCGCTCGGTTGAGGTCACACCCGTCGGCACCGAGATCATTACCTCGGGCTTAAAAAACTGAAAGCGGCCCATCGCTTTGCCGATAAAGTAGCGGAGCATCGCTTGCGTGATGCGATAGTCGGCAATAACACCGTCGCGCATCGGACGGTACGCGATGATTTCGCCCGGTGTGCGGCCGATCATTGCCTTTGCTTCGACACCGACAGCCAAGATGCGTTTATCTATTTCGGAAATGGCGACAACCGATGGTTCGTTTAAGACGACGCCGCGACCAGGGATATACACCAGCGTGTTTGCAGTACCCAAGTCGATGCCGATTTTAGGTGAGAAAAAAGCCATATACCTCAACATAATACTCGACCCTCCCCTTTTGCGCCAACATTACTTGCTTTTTCATACAAAGTATGCTATAATAGTATTTAGGTACGTGCACATTACATCGGAAAGGATATGCAATGTCGGGGCAAATCGATATCCATAAAAGCGTGATCACACGCCAACGTATGGACGGAGAATATCGCTATCGAAATCATTTCATGCCGTATTATGCGGCGTGGTTCTTGCAGAGCAATGCTCCGAAACAGCTGAAGATTCAGGCGCTTTATGAACACTGCGCGGGGATTGTGATGCAGGGAAACTTCACCACTAATCTTCGCGAAGCCATCGCGTCTGCAAAACTCATCGAAGATGCTGAACAAAAAACCGGCACTCTGATCAGCCCAGGCACAATTTTTATCGAGTTTGATCTGGCAGACGAAACGGTCATCGTATTCGATTCTGAAAATCCATAACAACACCCGCCGCGTCCATTTTATGGGACGCGGCGGTTTTACTACTCTTCCTCTACTCTTTGTATATTCAAACCTAGCCCCTGCAGCCTTTGTTCAATATGTTCGTAGCCGCGGTCGATGATATATGCGTTGTCTATATTTGAAGTGCCTTCGGCAACTGTTGCAGCCAGCAAATATGCCAATCCCGCACGGATGTCCAAACTTTCCATATCGCGGCCAACCAACGCGCGAGATCCGCGGATCAAGATTTTATGCGGATTCATAACTAGTATGTCGGCACCCATGCGCACCAGGTCGTCGGCGTAGCGGAACCGCCCATCAAAAATAGTTTCCAAAATAGTCGACTCGCCATCGCATTGCGAAAGGAACACTGCCATCGGTGCCTGGGTGTCAGTGGCAAAACCCGGATACTCGTGTGTGCGGACAGACACCGCTTGGTACGGCGTACTTTTGCCGCGCACCGTGATGCTGTCCGGGCCGACAGTAAAGTCCACTCCCGCCTGCTTCATCAATTGTAAAAATGCCTCGACATGTTTGGGGTTACAATGCTCGACCACGACCTCAGCCCCGGCAAGCGCACCAAAGAGCACAAAGCTCCCGGTTTCTATACGGTCGGGCGGGGTCATGAATACTTGGCCCTCGGCATGCAACAGCTTCCCCCTCCCTAAACCCTCTATATATAAGGTAGGCGTACCGATGCCAGTTATCTTGGCGCCGCAGCTAGCCAAGTATTCGGCAAGTGCGATAATCTCGGGTTCGATTGCAGCGTTGCCCAGCGTCGTTGTGCCGTGCGCGAGTATGGCACACATCATCAGTGTCTCTGTCGCAGTCACCGACACAAAGGGAAAAAATATATCAGCGCCTTGCAGGCCGCCTTCGGGTGCAATGACTGTGTATTGGTGGTCATCAATCTCGACAGTTGCCCCCATAGCACGAAAGCCCGCCACAAAGAGGTCGATAGGCCGGTCGCCGATGACGTCGCCTCCAGGAAGAGGAAAACACACGCGACCCATGCGCGCGAGCATGGGACCAGTCATAACGATAGATGCGCGCAGTTTGCCCGCAATTGATTGGTCCAGCGAAGGATCCCATTCGGACGGAGGCACGACCGTGTTTCCTTCCACCTGTGCGCCTGCAGCAACAAGCAATTCTTTCATGCGGGCAACGTCCTCGATTTCCGGAACGTTGTCGAGCGTCACTGCATCGTCAAACAAGACGCTTGCAGCAAGCGCCTTGAGCACAGCGTTTTTAGCGCCACCCACACGGATACGCCCAGCGAGCTTTTTTTGGCCCGCCAAGCCCTCGACAACGAATTTACTTTTTTTCATATTTTTTCTGCGGGAATTTTTTCCAATCTTTTTTAAAATCTTTGGGCGCGCGGTCTTCAAACGGGACATCCTGATGCTTTTTGGGATCTATCTCCCACCAAAACTTTTTAGAAAAATGTTTGGATTGCACGCAAACGCTTTGCAGATAATATAGGTCGCGCGTCGGGATACCCTGAAGCACCCGGCCCATGCGACCCATAGTCATTGCAGGCAAACCGTCGATCTGACGCGAAGCATTGAGCCGGACCATAAAAAATTTCATCAATTCTCCCCTCTCGGTGAGCCTCGTGCGCTTGATAGGTATGCCCGTCAAAGGGTTGCGCACAATATTTGTGGCAGATGCCTGGCTCATGTGTGCGCCGATGTGCTTCATACCCACTAGTATACCAAGCGGCCGGTCTTGTATATACTGACAACATGTCTATATCAGGACACCAGCACATTGTACAGGTGGGCGAACCCGTTTTGCGGGGTATCGCCAAGCCAGTACTCAAAAAGGACATCGGCTCGGCCCATCTGAAAAAGCTTGTTGCGGATATGCAAAAAGCCCTGGCAAGCGAGGAAAACGGGGTGGCAATTGCCGCGCCCCAGGTGGGTGAACCCCTGCGGCTTTTTGTCGTGGCCGGCCGCATTTTTACCGAGTCCGAAGATGACGACGAAGAAGAGACTCCAGCTGGACCGGACAAGGTGTTCATCAACCCCGAAATCATCCGACAGTCCCGCAAACAGGAAAACATGTCAGAAGGCTGCCTGTCCGTGCGCGCCAAATACGGCACAGTGCGCCGCCACAGCAAAGCATCCGTCAAAGCGATGGACGAGAACGGTCAAGAATTTATTTACCACGGTTCTGGCCTATTGGCGCAGATATTCCAACACGAAGTAGACCACCTCAACGGAGTGCTGTTTATTGATAAAGCCATCGACTACGATAATGAGCAGTAAAGAACCATTGTTTGCTTTTTTTGGCACGCCGCGCTTTTCGGTCAAAGTGCTCGATGCGCTCGAGAGCCACGGGATGCTGCCCGCGGTCGTGGTGTGCGCACCCGACAAACCGCGCGGCCGCGGACTCGAGCCAGCGCCTGCCCCTACCAAAGTATGGGCCGAAGCGCGCGGTATTACAGTTGTCACACCTGCCACATTGCGTGACCCCGCTGCCGCCGAAGACCTTATGGATATTTTAGCCAATACCGATTGGGACGTGTTTGTGGTTGCGGCCTACGCCAAGCTCATTCCTAAACACATACTCGATATCCCCCGCCGCGGCTGCCTTAATATCCATCCGTCATTGCTGCCAAAGTTCCGCGGACCTTCCCCGGCACTCAGTGCCATCTTGGCGGACGAGCGCACCACGGGCGTTTCTATCATGCTGCTGGACGAGCAGATGGACCATGGGCCAGTCATCGCCCAAGGGCGGATCGTTTTGGACGAAGCAGATTGGCCGCCGCAAGGTAGCGTGTTTGAAGACCTGCTAGCGACCGAGGGCGGCAACTTGCTGGCCGAAGCCATGCCTGATTGGATTGCAGGCACTATCGAAGCCGAGCCGCAAAACGAGGACGAAGCGACATTCACCAAAAAATTTACCGACGCCGATGCTCTTATTGACCTTGCCGGCGACCCTCGCACTAACCTGCTTAAAATCAGGGCTTTCGACAAAGGTCCGCGAGCATACTTTGTGACACCAAGCGGCAAGCGCGTGATTATCACTGCCGCACATACGGAAAATGATGTCCTGGTTATCGACACTGTTATCCCCGAAGGCAAAAAAGAAATGCCGTACTCAGACTTTATGCGGGGACAGACCAATAAGTAGCCACTAGCTACATATCTTTGCGCCAGCCGCGCAGATATTCTTTCACTCGAACAGCACTATGCCGAAAAACGTGCATCTTCTTTTTCTTGGCACGAGTAAGTTCATTGAAAAGCTCGGCTGATGCTATATCGATCGCTTCGTGAAGTGTTGAACCTTGCGCCTCGACGCGCCACACGGAACCGTCGTGGAGCATCAGTTCGGTGCGATACATTTTTGCCTCGTCTTGCAAGTACTCGAGCTCGACATCGACACGCGCTGCTACGTTGCCCTGTATCAATTTATCAAGTATTGCCAGTTTTTTATCAAGATAGTCGTGGATCTCTGCGGTAAGTGTCACATGCGTTCCCTTAACGTTGTAATTCATAGTTCAATTATACACCTGCCGCATACCGGTCAATATGAAGACACAAAAACCCCGCTTGTTGCGGGGTTGTTGTGAAGAACATTTCTTCTAACTTTATTTAGTTAGTCTTGAACGAAGAGCCGCTTTGAGACCAAGTGAAGTTACCTGAAGCGTCGAGCGATTCAACCGTGTAGTAATACGTTGTACTACCAGTGAGGTTATTGAGAGTCACGTTCTGGGCGGTGTTGTAGCCATTGTTGCTTACAGCTGTTGCGGACGTATTGTAGTTAAACGGCCACGATGTGCTGTAAAAGACCTTGGCTGTTGCGGGAACATTTGAGTTCCATGTAACTGTTGCAGAATTTGTTGAAGGGACAACGTTTACATTAGTCACAACAGGCTGAAAGACATCTGTGTTGGTTACCTTGCCCGCACCTTCTGTGGTGTTGGATGTCGACCCGCCGGACATCTGTGCATTAATTGCCGCCATGGTGCTTGGACCAACACGGCCGTAACCGGTTGATGCCGCGGTACCGCTTGAGACGATGCCGTTTTTAGCTTGGAAGCGTTGGATTGCCGCCCGAGTAAGCGAGCCAAAATAGCCCGTTACCAAGCCTTCTGGATAGAGACTTACATCTGCAGCCAAAAATGTTTGCAGAGATGTTACGTCAGAACCAGTAGCGCCCATATCGAGCGAGCGAGTAAGGGGCGCCGCAAATGCGGTACCTGCAATAAGAACTGCGGCGAGTGGAGCTGCGAAAGACGCCGCTATAAATGTGCTTTTTTTCATAAAGAGAGTTTAGTTAATATGGTATGTTAGTTGCTAATCAGGACCTGTGCCCTGCATGTATAGAGACGTGAGATCGGTATCGGCCTTACCTCATCAATTACCCTAGCCAAGCTCAACAGTAACAACACCCGCCTGTGTTCTTCATGAGATGCGAAAAGCCCCGCGCAATAATGCGCGGGGCTACTGAACAAGTGAACAAGTGAACGATGAACAAATGAACCAACGTGACCTAATTTAGTGCTGTGTGTTGACGACCCCAGCAGTGCCGGGACGCATTCCACGGCCTGGTGCCCTCTTCCTTAAAAAGCCAGCGAGCGAATGCCTCGTTGCCGGACTCGAGATAGATATTCATACCCATACACCGAGCCTTTGGTAGGTGCGCTTCGATGATCTGATACTTCCCTACAGCTCGGGGATTAGACGGATTTCTTAATACTCTCCCACGCGCATCAAACTGCCGTCCTCCTGACTCGCACCTCGCGATGACAGAAAGAATATCAGCCTGAGCTGAAGACGACGCACTTGCCACAAGAGGCAAAGACATCACTCCGACTGCAAGAAGGGAAAGAACTTTTGTATGATATGCCATTCCAAACAACTCCTGACGTAACCATTGGCGGTCGCGCCTTCATAGCACCGATAATCATCGGTACTTACTTTGTAATACAAATATCACTAAGAGTCAATTCTTCATCTAGCCTTTAGGCTGAATGGTTCATCATTGCCGTGTAGCTCAGCAATTATTAATTACTACTTAGCTTTATGAAATCATCATTCGCTTTATCAATCGGGCGCAAAGCTGCCGCAGC
>JAQBQX010000038.1 GCA_028286785.1 Candidatus Adlerbacteria bacterium | reverse complement strand
ACTGATTTTAAATTCCACCAACGATAGAACGAGTAGTGCGCTACAGGTCTGGAACCCGTAAGCGAGCACGACTTCTTGCATCGTTGAGTTTCTCATCACGAAGATACTTTCAAACACGAAAAACCCGGCGACTGTAAAGCCCAGCACCATGCAAATGGTACCCATCAAGTCCATAAAACGCTTCATTGTTTCCTCCTCTCAAACGCCTTCTAAGACAACAGTAAACCTATTGGCTCAAGGGCGCAAGCGAGCATATTTTGATAGTACACATTTCTCGCATATGCGAAATTTATGTACATAACAAAAAATACGGAGGAAATAAAAAACAGTACCTTTATTGGGTACTGTTGTGTTTTTGCTTATTCGACATTTGGTGGCCGCTCAGGAAGTAAAAACCACTTGCGAGAACGATGGCTGAAAATATCGCAGCAGTGGCCATAGAAAGCACCGTCAACTGGGACCAACTTGAAGTCACTAAGAGGAAAAAACTAGCGGCGCCAGTGGCAACCAAGCTGAACCATCCCAAGATGCCGAAAAAGGCCCCATCTTCAGCCCACGACTCAGAAAGAATTTTGTCCGGCAAACGTTTGGCAATAGCATCGGCAAGTAAAGCCAAGCCCATGAGTCCAAAGACCGTCGCGACCCCACATGTCATGACAAGTGTATATATTGCGCTTTCTTTCCTGACAAAGACATCCGTGACAACAAAAAATATAGCTGCGGCAAATCCGGCGACCATAGTAACCGTAGCCATTACATCCATAAAACGCTTCATGGTTTCCTCCTCTCAAACGCCTTCTAAGACCACAGTAAACCTATTGGCTCAAGGGCGCAAGCGAGCATATTTTGATAGTACACATTTCTCGCATATGCGAAATTTATGTACGAAAGAAAAAGACGCCTAGAGAGGGCGCCTTTGGCGGGATTCACTGTCTCTTAGCATTTTCTCTTCGCGTGTCTGAAAAGAAATTTGCACTGGCCGCAAAGCATATAATCGCGACCAATATACCCAAGGTGCTGCAATATAAGACATCTTCCTTGGGTGTAGTTGATTTTGCCGAAACAATAAAACACGCTGTGAACGCCACGGCAGTTAGGATCCATCCAATAAAGCCGAATAACCCACAACTCCATCCTGACGACAAAGGAAGTGCCGACTTGGGTATCCAACCATAAATCATGAAAGCTAGTACTGAAAGCACTAGCAGACTGAGACAGATCAGAATCACATAGGTCGCATAAAATTCCTCAGCTGTAGGGTTATTTATTCCAACAGATGAAGAGATATACCCGAACATAATACCTGTTGCGATACCAAAGCCACCTGTCACAACACCCAAAACCTCGAAGAGACGCTTCATGGTTTCCTCCTCTCAAACGCCTTCTAAGACCACAGTAAACCTATTGGCTCAAGTACACAAGCAAAGCGTATACTGAATGCATGTCGTTCGTACCTCTGCATGTACATAGCCACTACTCGCTCCTTAAGGCCCTGCCGAAGGTAGGACCTTTGGTCGAGGCTGCAAAAGCAGCAGGTTGCACCACGCTCGCTTTGACCGACCTCGGCAACATGTATGGTGCCATCGAATTTTATAAAGAGTGCAAAGACGAAGGTATAAAACCGATACTGGGGCTTGATGTGCATGTCGGCAACGAAATGCGCTTGGTTTTGCTGGCCGAAAATGTCGACGGTTACCACAACCTCCTTTCCTTGATAACCGAATCTAACCTTGAAGGCACCGAGGACACGCTGACATTCAGCAAAGACCTGCTGCGCAAATACTCGAGCAACCTATTTGCTATTATCCCAAGCTTGCGCGGCGAAGTTACAGCTGCGCTGCGTGCCCGCGAAGTGTCACGTGCCGAACACACCGCACAGGAATATATAGAGATATTCGGTAAAGACCATGTGTATCTTGAAGTTTCGGTATACGAAGACACCGACGGCCACGACGCGGTCATGAAGAGCGTCGCCGAGTTCGGCAAAAAAATCGGCCTTCCTATTGTTGCCGGACAAGAAATTTATTACATCAACCGAGACGACCGCCGCGCTTGGGAAACTATGCGTGCAATTGAAGGCAAGGGCGAGCGCGCCGAGGGTGATGTCGGGAGCGACGACGAAGACTTTTCCTTCCACTCGGCAGCCGAGATGACTGACATGTACGCCGAGATGCCTGAAGCGCTTGAAAATTCGATCAAGTTGGCCGAGCGCTGCAACTTGGAACTCCCATTGGGCAAATGGTACTTCCCTAACCTCGAGTTGCCCGAAGGCTCGACCCCCAACGACGAGCTCAAGCGCCTGATTGAGGAAGGCATTGTAATACGCAAACTTGAAGATACTCCCGAGCTGCGCAAACGCCTCGACTACGAGTATAAAATTATCTGTGACAAAGGCTACGCGCCATACTTCCTGGTGGTCGGAGACCTGCTTCGCTTTGCGCGGGAAAACAAGATCTTGACCACGATCAGAGGCTCGGTCGCCGGTTCGATGGTGACCTTTGTGATCGGGATTACGAACGTGAACCCGATCATCTACAAGCTCCCCTTTGAGCGCTTTCTCAACCCGGAGCGTCCCTCGGCCCCCGACATCGACATGGACTACGCCGACAACCGCCGCGACGAAATGATCGAGTATGCGCGGCAAAAATATGGCCGCGACCACGTCGCCCAGATCGGGACCTTTGGTACCATGCTTGCCCGCGGCGTTGTGCGCGACGTCGCACGCGCATTGCACTACCCATACGGACTCGGTGACCGCATCGCCAAAGAAATCCCTATGGGCTCGCAAGGCTTTCCGATGACGCTCGAGCGCGCATTGGTTGAAAACCCAGAGCTCGGCAAGATGTACAAAAAAGAAGACGAGACCCGCGAGATCATTGACTTGGGCCGCAAGATCGAGGGCTGCGCACGGCACATTTCTGTCCACGCAGCAGGTGTGGTTATCGCGCCCCGCCCGCTGGTGGAATTTACCCCGCTGCAAAAAGACCCTAAAGGCGGCCGCATCATCACGCAGTACGATATGTATTCGATCGATGAAAACAACGCAGGGCTTCTCAAGTTCGACTTCTTGGGTATCCGCAACTTGGCTATCTTGGCGCACTCGGTGGAACTTGTGGAAATGACGCGCGGAGTGCACGTTGATATCGAAAACGTATCGGTTGAAGACACCAAGACTTTTGAAATGCTCGCTCGCGGCGAGACCGAAGGCACGTTCCAGCTCAACGGCGCCGGCATGACCCGCTACCTCAAGGAACTGCGGCCATCGACCATCCACGACATCAACGCGATGGTGGCGCTGTTCCGCCCGGGCCCGATGGAAACTATCCCGCAATATATTGAGCGCAAACATAACCCGCAAAAGATTTCCTACGCCGACCCCCGCATGAAGGACTACCTCGAGTTTTCCTACGGCTGTTTGGTGTATCAAGACGACGTGCTTTTGACCTCGATCAACCTCGCAGGCTATTCATGGCTCGAGGCCGACAAGCTGCGCAAAGCCATGGGCAAGAAAATTCCCGAGGTTATGGAAGCCGAAAAAGAAAAATTGCTCAAAGGCTTTGTCGAGTACGGCAAGCTCTCTAAACCATTGGCGGAAAGATTGTGGAAGCTCATTGAACCGTTTGCCGCGTACGGGTTTAACAAAGCGCACGCCGCAAGCTACGGCAAAGTGGCGTACCAAACCGCCTACATGAAGGCCAACTACCCTGTCGAGTACATGGCCGCAGTGCTCACGGCTGAGTCCGGCGATATCGACACCGTGTCTATCATGGTTAACGAATGCAAGCGCATGGGTATCCCGGTATTGCCGCCCGACATCAACGAAAGCTTTGGCGACTTTACGGTGATTTTAGGAAATGGCGCTGACGTGCCAGACGCGATCCGCTTTGGGCTGTACTCGATCAAGCACTTTGGCAGCGGCATTGCCGAAGCTATCATTTCCGAGCGAAAACAAAACGGCCACTTTACATCGCTGTCGGACTTTCTTTCGCGCGTAAAGGTCCAGGGCCTCAACAAAAAAGGGCTGGAGTCTCTGATTAAATGCGGAGCCTTGGACAGCTTTGTAAAGGATAGAGACTGCCGCGGACAAATGATGAACGGGATTGAGCTCATGCTCGAGTTCCATCGCGACGCCGGCCGCGAAATTACACAGGACTCTTTGTTCGGGAACCTTGGTACCGGTACGCTCGAGCTTCCGCCCGCACCCGAGGCAACTCTTAGCGACAAACTCATGTGGGAAAAGGAACTGCTCGGGCTGTATGTCTCGGGACACCCACTCGACAAATATAAAGACGTGCTTTCTAAGCGCCCGATGACCTTAAAGGAAGTGAAAGAGCGTGTGCGGCCCGGCACCACAGCAGTTGCGGCCGGGATGATCCAGGATGTGCGGATGATTTTGACCCGCGGCGGCGACCAGATGGCGTTTGTAAAATTGATGGACTTTGAGGACACGCTCGAGTTTGTCGTATTTCCTAAAAGTTACGTCGAGTTTAAATCGATGCTCGTGCCGGAAAACTGCATCGCCCTGAAGGGTCAGCTGAGCACCCGAAATGGCGAACTTTCCATGGTCGCCGACAAGATGAAGGTGCTATAGCCAAAACACGTCTTTGTGCTATAGTTATAGAGGACGGCGTCTGGCATAGCCCAGATATAAGTGTTCCCCTAACGTTGGCTCAGCGTATGAGCTACTCTAGCGACGGTATCCCAGGAGGGTGCCATGGACGACGCGCGCACTATTGAGGGAGGCGTAAGCGTGCAAGACAAGGTGGTGAAGATCAGGAACGATTTACCTGATTACAGCCAAGAACTTTATGGAGTGGACTTACGGAAAGTTCCACCTCTGAACGACTCGGAAATCAAAAAATTGAGACAGGCGCGGGAAGGACTTATACCGTTCTCTCTCGAACGCCGTGACTAACAGGTTTGAGGAAACCCCAGAAGCATCGAGAGCGCCTATTACTAGGCGCTCTTTTTTATTGCTCGGTTGTATGGCACAATTCCTTCATGTCACCTATTGAAGAGCGCAGGCATACCCTGGCACACCTTTTGGCCGCAGCAGTTGCAGAACTCCATCCTCGGGCACTTCCGACTATCGGCCCTGCAATTGAGACCGGTTTTTATTACGACTTTGACTACCGCTCGGCCTCTCCAAAAGAAGAGGAGCTCGCAAAGCTCGAGGACAAAATGCGCGAGCTGTTGCCTGCTTGGACCGAATTTACGCACGAAGCAGTCACCGCCGACGTTGCCCGCGAAAAGTTTGCGGACAATACTTACAAGATAGAGCTCATCAACGAGATCGAGGCTGCTGGCGAATCTATCACTTTGTATACCTGCGGAGGCTTTACCGACCTGTGCCGCGGCGGACATGCAAAAAACCCTGCCAAGGAAATCGAACCGTCGAGCTTTAAGCTTGAACGCATAGCGGGTGCCTATTGGCGCGGCGACGAAAACAACGCGATGCTTACGCGCATTTACGGACTTGCATTTGATAGCAACAAAGAGCTCGAGGCTTTTGAGCTGATGCAAGAAGAGGCCCGCAAGCGCGACCACCGCGTGTTGGGTGCACAGTTGAAACTCTTTACCATTTCTCCGCTTATTGGCTCGGGACTCCCCTTGCTGCAGCCAAACGGCGCAATCATCCGCCGCGAGATCGAGGAGTATCTGTGGGACCTGCACAAGCACAAGGGCTACCATCGCGTATGGACCCCGCACTTGGCCAAAGAGGCCTTGTATCAAACATCGGGGCATGCCGACAAGTTTGGCGACGAGCTGTTCCGCGTGTCGGGCAAGGACGAAAAGTTTTTCATGAAGCCGATGAACTGCCCGCACCACATGCAGATCTTTGCTGACAACCATTTCTCGTACCGCGAAATGCCAGTGCGCTACTTTGAACCTGCAACCGTATACCGCGATGAAAAGACCGGGCAGCTTTCGGGCCTCACGCGCGTGCGCGCAATTACCCAAGACGACGGCCACCTGTTTTGCCGCGTCGGACAAATAAACGAAGAGGTCTCGAGCATCACCAGTATCATCAAAGAGTTTTTTAGCACCATGGGTATGCTCGATGGCTACTGGGTACGCTTGTCTTTGCGTGGACCTGGCGGCCAGTATCTCGGCGATGACAAAGTATGGGAAGAGGCTCAGATGGCGCTTGAAAGCGCAGCGCGCACTAACGAGCTGCCATACCGCGCAGTCGAAGGCGAAGCGGCTTTTTACGGCCCTAAGCTCGACTTTATGTTTAAGGACGCTATCGGCCGCGAGTGGCAGCTTGCCACCATCCAATGCGACTTTAACTTGCCCGAGCGCTTTGACCTTTCCTACATCAACGAAAAGGGCGAGAAAGAACGCCCTGTTGTCATCCACCGCGCGATCTCGGGCTCGCTTGAGCGCTTTATGGGTGTGATGATCGAGCACTTTGCAGGCGCCTTCCCTACTTGGTTGGCACCCGAGCAGGCGCGCGTACTTCCTATTTCTGACGCGCACAAAGAATACGCGCACTTTGTCGTGACGGAACTCAAGGCCGCAGGCATCCGCGCAACACTGGACGACAGCAACGAAACGCTCGGCAAAAAAATCCGCGCAGCCAAGACCATGAAGGTCCCGTACCAGCTTGTCATCGGCGATGCCGAAGTCGCAGGAAAGAGCGCGACCCTCGAAGGCCGCCAAGAAAAATTTGGCGCGATGCCAATTGCCGACATAGTCGAAAAACTTGTAGAAGAAATCCGAACCCGTTCGCTCTAACAAAAAAGACCTCCGATTAAGGAGGTCTTTTTTGTATAGAAAAAATCTAATTCTGGAAAAGCCTTTCGCAGCGCGACGGCGCGAGAAGAGCAAATTTTCAGCAGAAAATTATGTGTGCTTTTCTGGGATTAGATTTTTGCAACTCTACCGGAACAAAAATTTAGAGTACCAACCCGCGATGTTGTTTTGGACTTTCTTAACTGCAGTGAGGTATACACCTAGGAGCGCCATCGCTGCCAGGAATCCCCAGTAAAGAGAAGTACCAAACGTCCCCATATCAAGCCCTGTGTACGGCACCTGAGAAAGGGCTACGCGCTGCGCTGGTACATATGTTTGCTGCGCCAACACAACTGATGGGCGCGGTGGCAAGTAGTTGTACACCGGCTGCACTGGACGCACGACAGTCTGGTTGTAATAGCCGTACGATACATACTGGCCGCGTGGCGCAAACCCGTACGTATTAGTTGAGGAGTTGTATACGTTTGAACTGCTGTTGTTGGTCGTATTACTTGTCGTGTTGTACGTATTGGTGTTATTGGTCGTGTTTGTATTGTTGGTCGTATTGTTTGTGTTGTTAGTCGTATTGTTGTTTGTCTGATTGTTGTTGGTTGTGTTGTTCGTCGTATTGTTGGTGTTATTGGTCGTAGTATTGTTTGTGTTATTTGTCGTGTTGTTGGTCGTCGCGGGAACAACAATGGGAGTGTTGATATTGGTGTTTACGTTCGTATTGGTATTATTGTTGTTATTTGTGTTGATGTTTGTGTTTTCAGTCGTTGCAACAACAACCGGAGGCACTACGACAGGCGGAGTTACTGTCGGTGGCGTTACTACCGGAGGAACAACAATAGGAGGTGTCACAATCGGTGGGGTTACCACAACTGGAGGTGGAGTTGTTGTTATAACAACAGGCGGCTGGGGTGAATTTGTACCTGTGTCACCGCCAGTACTTTCACCGCCAAAGCTGCCGCCGGTATCACCGCAGCATTCACCCCCAATATCACCGCCGGCCGAGCCGCCAAATCCGAAACCACTTTCACCTCCCCAACCACCGCCAGTCCCACCTGTGTCTCCACAGCAGTCACCGCCCACATCTCCCCCAATGGATCCGCCGAGGTCACCAGCATCACCGCCAGAGTCACCTCCGCTTGAATCGCCCCCGCAGCAATCGCCACCAGCGTCACCGCCGCTAGAACCTCCCCCATCACCGCCCGAGCTATCACCACCGGAGTCTCCTCCGCTGTCACCACCCCCTGAATCGCCACCACCATCGCCTCCGTCGCTACCGCCGCCGTCATCAGCGTGGGCAACGCCAAGCATTGCCAAACCGCTTTGGCCAAAGTGCCGCGCATCTGTCACCAACGTAGTGCCGATCAGCAAAAAAAGCGCAAGGAGGCCTGCGCCAACTATAAATGAAGTATCGCGGACCGTACGTTTTACAAAACTCTTCGAGAGATAGTTCATGGATGTGGTTTAGATAATAACGGGGTTATAAACTGCCCCTTTTAGAACACCGGTGGATGGACCGGTGCTCGAAAAAAGGCAGGAGCGCGTACGCTCCAAGCCAAACTTATGACATGGTGTGCCAAAACCTGATCGGACCCCTGGGATTGAGCTCTCCGCCGCGACTTGCCCGAGCATTGATGATCGGGAGGCTTTTGCCTGCAAGAAAGCGCTGCATCGATTCACCTCGTGGGTTAAGTCCCCTTGCGCGAGCTTCAGCAAGCTCACGTTGCAAATCCAGATCGCAGATACCAAGCTCGGCCACGTTCTGCGCGATGCTGCATGACACCAAGACTCGGTTATACCCCCTACGCAAAATACGCTCCGAGGAATACCCGCGACCCCCGTCCGTAAATATCCAGAACCTAGCCGAATTGCGCTGCCGTGCCTGGAGGGTAACACCGAAATAACATTCCCTTTCCTGTGCGACCGCGCGCGGAGCGATGTATGCCGTACGAGGCCGATAGATAGGCCGGGCGACTCTGTGGATTACTGGTGCGCGATATTGGACGTAGGGCTGGTGGACGTAATCGCACGGGTTGCAGTTGGACCGACCGCCAGCTTCTGCAGGTTGCGTCAGCGCCATCGCCAACATCACGGCCGCACTCAGAACAATATTTCGAAACATGAGGACCTCCTTCAAAGAACTACGAAGCAACATTAAAGCATAGAGACTTTTTCTCTACAACCACTTGCTTCCCAGCCGTAAGTATTCCCGAGTATACCTGTAGATAAGATGAAGAGGCCATGTTTGACATGGCATAAGTGTTCCCTTACACATAAAAAGCCGCCTCGGGCTTCCCCGAGGCGGCTTTTTGTAAGTTGTTTATTTTGCCAAACGAGCTACCAGCTTGTTTTGCACCTTTTTGACTGCAATCAGATACCAGCCCAAGAGCGCCATAAGACCGAGGAATGAGTAGGAGATTACGAGGCCACTAGGACCGAGGTCAAAACCGGTGTACGGTACCTGATTAAGGCTCACGTATGGTGCCTGGTTTACCGGATT
>JAQBQX010000033.1 GCA_028286785.1 Candidatus Adlerbacteria bacterium | reverse complement strand
TGTCGAGCTGTGCCGATGTCGCCGATCCAAAGAATCGGGTCTTCGACAACTCGGTGTCATCCTGCACGATCTGTTTTTCGACAGTGGTGGTGGCGATGACTTCTCCGCCCACGTCAGATCCGATCGGCATTTTGATTGCTCGCATGTCGATACGGATCACGGCGCGGTTTTGGCTGTAACTGGCGGACACGCCGCCAACTCCAACCGATGCCCCGCCGCCCGGAATGATATCGGTTGCCGTGATGGCGCCGATGATTCCGATGACGACAGGCCGCACGGTCCCTTGGATAAGGGGCACGTTAGGCATCCTGACTGTTTTTCCGCCGACGTTGAGGATATTGATTCCCCCATTGCCGATCAGATTGTCTTTGGCTTTCGCCAATTGCCAGTCCAGCACGCTTCGGTATTCGGGACCCATCTCGACGAGACGGACCCGACCTCGCACAAACGATCCTGCAAGCATGTCAGCGGCGCCTTGCGTATTGAACGCGCCGGTGCCGTTTTCAGAATTGAAGTTCGCTTTGCCTGTCCTGTCAGGGAAGGTGATGATTCCCATGCTCGTCTGCCTGTCAGAAGGTTTAAGCCTGCCTGCCACACACGAGAGCGCGGTATCAAGCCTTGTCGAAGTTACTCGCGGGGCTGGTCCGGTGGTTAGCTCGAGATTTTGCCCCATGGGAGCAATAGAGTTGCAGCCAGCCAGGAGCGTCGCTCCGAGCAGCGCGGCTGTTATACCGAGAAGTCTCATGCGTGTCTCTCCTGTGCTAGCGAATGATGGAACCGAGACTCTTGGAGCCGTCGGTATTGGATGTTGTCTGCGCAGCTCCCGTTTGGGAAGCGCCCGCACCGGTTGTTTGTCCGGTGTTGATGCTCACGACCCCATTTTGAGTCGCCACGGCCGACGTCGAGTTGAGATTGCCGACATTCGTGACGCTCGATGAGTTCGAGGGTCCCGAATTGGTGACATTCATTGTCCCGATGTTGGTGGTGGGAGCAAGTCCCCCGTGTCGGGCTTGGAAGTCGCTGGTTGCCGTATTCAGGTCGACCTGTCGGTCGCTGGCTGATTTGGGTGACCATCTGCAGTTCCAACTGCATGCGGCCGATTCGCCCGCCATGCTTGCTGAGGGAACAAGTCCCGCAAGCAAGAAGGCTGCAAAAAAGCTTGCTTGTATCCTTTCCATCTGTTTGAACCTTTCTATGTAAAAGGGCTCTGTTGAGCCGAATATTTTCAAAGTCCTTTCACTATAAAGCGCACCAACAAGGCGCGCTTAAAGCGATGTCAAAATAATCGCATACTTTAATATATATGTCAAGCCTCGGTATCTTCCTCCTCATCCACAATGAATCCGCCCGCTTGGATGCTCCAGAGCTTGTGGTATAGGCCGCCTTGGGTCAAAAGTTCGTCATGGGTACCGTCAGCAACGACTGCGCCGCCCTCGACCACCACAATACGGTCCATTTTCATGATGGTCGAAAGCCGGTGGGCAATCACGATAACCGTTTTGCCCTGCATCAAGGTGTTAAGAGCATCCTGGATAAGCGATTCAGATTCGGAGTCGAGCGACGACGTAGCTTCATCGAGCACGAGGATGGGAGCGTTTTTGAGTATCGCACGCGCTATTGCCACACGCTGTCTCTCTCCTCCTGAAAGTTTGATGCCACGCTCACCCACTAAGGTGTTGTAGCCCTCGGGCAAATGCGAAATAAATTCTTCACAATGCGCTTGTTTGGCAGCCTCTTTTACTTCTTTGTCTGACGCATTACGGCGCCCATAGCGGATGTTGTCCATAAGCGAACGATGAAATAGGACTGGCTCTTGTGGTACATACGCAATCGCATCCCGCAGACTGTCCTGAGTGACTTCTGTGATATCCTGTCCGTCAATAGAAATACTACCCGATTTGGTGTCGTAAAAACGGAGCAAGAGTTTAGTGATAGTCGATTTGCCCGCGCCCGATGGGCCAACAAGTGCGACTTTTTGATGACTATCAATGGCAAGGCTGAACCTTGATAATACTGGTTTCTTTTTATGGAAATAAAAATCGACTTTTTTGAAACTAATTGATCCATCCGTCATTCGGATAGCTTTGGCTCCCAACACGTCGGCTACTTCATGAGGCGTGTCTAAAATAGTAAGCATTTCGCTTGCGTCCGATATTGAATCGTTGAATCCGCGCAGCTGTCGGCTTATGTTAGTAACTCTACTGAATGTGCCCAACAAATAACTCTGAATTAATACAAAATCTCCCACAGTAAGCAGCCCTTGTTGCCAGTATATAAGCGCACCGTACAGCAGTACGGCGTTGATACCTATCATCATTAATCCAAGAATGCCCCATATATTATTTTCAAATAACCAAAGTGTATGCGTTTTGGTTACCCACACATCCGATACTTTTTTCAGTTGTTTCCCCTCATGTTTGGTACCGGAAAATAGTTGTACGGTGGTATGGTTTGAAATTGTATCTGAGACTGCTCCTGTGAGTTTGGTATCGGCGTCGGCACGTTCGCGACGCAAAGGGCTTAAATGTTTTGCAAACCACACTTGAAAGGCTATAAAACATAGGGTCCATATTCCCAAAATAATACCAAGAACCAGATTATGAAGCATCAATATGATGACAGCGCCACAGACATACAATGCTGTAGGCATGAAGTTCATTACTATAAGGTCTACAATGTTTTCATATGCACGTGAAAAACGGCTTATTTTATGGGTTAAGGAACCGGCAAAATTATTTGCAAAGAAGCTGTATGAATGACGAGTCACATGCTGAAACGCATCAACTTGCAATTGCTGCATAACGTATGGTTGGTATATTGACGCACTGCGGGACATGGTTCGTCTGCTTACCCACTCTGCTATACCAGCGACTACAACTAGTCCGATTGTGATTTGAAGGCCATAAATTACATCCGCCGACTGTATTCCTCCGGCAATGCCGTTAAAGAATTGACGTAAAAATAATGGCAATGCAAGCTGAGATAATTCGACACCAATATTACCCAAAATAAATGCAGCAAAATACCAGGGGTACTTAAGTGAATAGTCCCAGTATGTACGCAATACATGCCACCCACCGACTTTTTTCGGTGCAGAGTTTTTCATGTAATTAGTATAGCGCGCTTATTGTTTGGGCTCTGCGCTGCCTCCTTCCGGAGGAGTGTCGGTGCCGGGCTGTGGAGTCTCGTGGGTATCTGTTTTTGGTGCTTCTGTACCGCCCGCTTTCTGCATTGCTTCGTAGACCTTTGAAAGCTCGCTTGAGAGTGCGTCGGTTGCGGCTTTTATTTCGGCAACGTTCTCACTGCCCTTTGTTGCTTCGACAGCAGTAATTTTTTCTTTGATTGCAGTTTCCAGTTCGGCTGGGATCTTGCCTGCATTGTCGGCCAGCGCCTTGTTGCTGCTGTACACTGCCTGCTCGGCCGTGTTGCGCGCCTCGGCAAGCTCGATTTTTTCTTTGTCGGAGGCCGCGTTTGCGTCGGCATCTTTGCGCATGCGTTCAATATCTTCATCGGTAAGGCCCGACGATGCCTCGATGCGGATAGATTGCTCTTTGTTGGTTGCCTTGTCTTTTGCTTTGACTGATAGGATGCCGTTTGCGTCGACGTCAAAGCTGACTTCTACCTGCGGCAGACCGCGCGGTGCTGGTGGGATACCGTCGAGTACAAAACGCCCGAGCGACTTGTTGTCAGATGCCATCGCGCGCTCACCTTGTACAATGTGGATTTCTACGGATGTTTGGTTGTCTGCTGCAGTCGAGTACACCTGGCTGCGGCTTGTAGGAATGGTTGTGTTGCGCTCAATGAGTTTGGACACGATACCGCCCATGGTTTCGATACCGAGTGAGAGCGGGATAACATCGAGCAAAAGCACGTCGCGGATCTCGCCGCCGAGGATACCGCCCTGGATAGCGGCGCCGATGGCCACAACTTC
>JAQBQX010000013.1 GCA_028286785.1 Candidatus Adlerbacteria bacterium | reverse complement strand
TAAGGGAACACTTACGTCTGGGATATGCCAGACGCTGCTGGACGCATTCAAATTATCTAATCTCGAAGCCTTTCGATTTCAGAGACTCTGTTATCTTTTCCATCACCGGCTGGACCTCGGCCTCAGTCAGAGTTTTTTCAAACGATTGGAAAATGATGCGGTATGCCAGCGACGTGCGGCCCTCTTTTGTAAATTGGTCAAACTGGTATACATGAACCGCCAAATCCCCCGCTGTAGTTTTGATATCGCTTAGCAGAGTTTGCGCGTCGGTGCCTTCTGGCACCCACAATGCGATGTCGCGCACGATGTACGGATATTTAGAGAAGCTGCTATAGCGCTTGGTCGCCGACAAAGGCAAGGTGTCGTAGGCGGTCGGCTCAGGCAGTGCGGCGAGCATAGCGTCGAGCTCGGCGCGATATTCATCGACACCCTTCATGCCTTTTACCTTCTCGACTGCGAGGTCGTACACCACTTCTTCTGTACCGCCTTTCCAGACGATACCGATTTCAAAAAGCTTCACTTGCTTGAGCTCCAGCAATTCTTTGTTGTGTATATTTTTCTCAAGAGCCTCTGCCAAATTTGTTGCCAGCTCATTGCGCAGGTATGGGCGGGTGCCGTCTACCTTGTTGGCAATTGTGCGCTCGCCAGTATCAGAAAACGCCGAGGTGAACACTTCTGAAAATCCCTGCCCCTGCAGAAACTCGCGGATCTTTTCGCCTTTATAAAAAGCTGCGTTGACAGCAACAGGTGTATCAAATTTTGGCAGGGGCGTTGCGGGCACGGCCTCGTAGCCGAAAATGCGGCCGACTTCTTCTATCAAGACTTCGGGTATCACAATGTCTAAACGCTCCAAAGGTGGTTGCACCTCGAACACGCCGGACTCTTCTTTATATGCTAATCCAAGCCGTGTAAACACATCTGCAATATCAGCTCCAGTAAACGTAGTGCCGAGCGTATTGTTTATCTGCTCAACCGTAACTGCCACATATGTTTGCTTTACTGGGGTGGGATAGACATCGACAAAACCAACAACCTCACCGCCGATCAGGTGCTGCACCATCTCGATCATCCCCTTCATGCCGTGCGCAGCGAGCTCGGGCGAGATGTTTTGCTCAAAACGAGCCGAGGCATCGGTGCGTAGTTTAAGCGCCTGCGCTGTCTTGCGTACCGATACGCTGTCAAAGTTTGCCGACTCGATGACAATGTCCACGGTCGTCTCATCTATCGCAGCTGGCATACCGCCCTTAACGCCCGCAATGCCGACAGGAGTGTCTCCTGCGGTAATGACAAGCATCGACTCTGTCAGAGCATATTCTTTATTGTCCAAGGCCATCATCTTTTCACCCGCACGGGCCATACGCACCCCAATGTCTGTACTCCCGAGCTTGTGCGCATCAAACGCGTGTAGAGGCTGCCCGGTGTTGAACATCACAAAGTTAGTTGCATCTACGACATTGTTGATAGAGCGTTGACCGATTGCTTCGAGCTTTTCTTTGAGCCACGCAGGTGAAGGCCCCACCTTAACGCCCTTGATATAGCCCGCCATGTAGCGTTTGCACAAGTCGCTATGTATAGAAACAGTTACAGCATCAGTCGGTTTGGAAATATCAGCCTCGCTCACAAACGAGTCGTGCGCGAGCCGCATCTTAAGTATTGCCGAAAGCTCTTTGGCGATGCCGCGATGGCTCAAACAATCGTGCCCGCGATTGGCGGTGACCTTAACATCGAGAACATCATCGTCTCCATGCTTATCAACGCCGTCGATCTCAAACACATGGAATGTCAGCGCATCACAAAGCGCCTCGGTGTTTGGCAGAGGCTCGTCAAAATATTTTTGCAACCAGGCTTTAGATATACGCATATAAATTAAAATTGGTTGATGAAGCGCAGATCGGCCGAGTGCATCAACCGCACATCATCAATGCCCCACTTGAGCATCGCAATGCGATCAATGCCGCCGCCAAAGGCGAACCCGCGGTACTTTTTAGGGTCGAGCCCTGCGTTTTTGAGTACGTTGGGGTGGAGCATGCCTGCGCCCATCATCTCGATCCAGCGGCCTTTCAGCTTTTCGGGTGCATCGTCTCCTACTAAGCGCATGTCGATTTCTACCGACGGTTCGGTAAACGGGAAAAAGCTCGGGCGAAAGCGGATCTCTGTCTTGCCAAGCAGTTTGGTAAAAAATTCGGTCAGAGTGCCTTTAAGCTGCGCCATGGTGACGTCGGTCCCCACCACGCATCCATCAACTTGAAAGAACTCGGCCTCGTGCGTCATGTCGGTTGCTTCGTTGCGAAAAACTTTACTCATCGCGACTGCGCGATACGGCGGAGTGATACCTTTCTTGACCTGCTCCTCCATGTAGCGCAGCGACACGCTCGTAGTGTGGGTGCGCAACACCATGCCCGGTTCGTCTTTAATGAAAAAGGTGTCCTGCATGTCGCGTGCCGGATGGTCTTGGGGCACATTGAGGGCATCAAAGTTGTACCACTCGCTTTCAACCAGCGGGCCGTCGACAAGCGTAAAGCCCAGTTCGGTAAAAATCCCTGCAGACTCGCGGACGAGCGAGGAAATCGGGTGCAAGTGGCCGGGTTTACTGTCCATAGGTAACTTACTCAGTATTATAGCCATTTTTTGGCAAAATGGTATACTACGCTAAATGGAAGCGGGCTCATTCGGCATCTATCTCTTTCTCTTTATGGGCCTCTATTTTGAGGTTTTTATGCTCATCACCTTTATAGAAAAAAGGCCTGCTGCACGCAACAATAGCCTCCCTAAGCGATTTCCGACCGTCGCCATGCTCGTACCCTGCTGGAACGAGGAAAAGACCCTAGGAAAGACCCTTGATTCGCTCCTGGCGCTTTCCTACCCAGCCGACAAATTGTCTATCATGGTCATCGACGACGGATCGCGCGACAACACTGCCGCAATCGGCAAAGAATACGCGGCCAAATATCCTCAACAGATAAGTTACCACTACAAAGAAAACGGCGGCAAATATACAGCGCTCAATTACGGCATCACGCACACTGACGCAGAAGTCATCGGATGCCTCGACGCCGACTCGTTTGTTGCGCAAGACGGCCTGATTGAAATGATGAAGGCCTTTGAAGCCAACCCGGGCGCCATGGCCCTTACTCCTGCCATGAAAGTATTCCGCGCCCGCTCAGTTTTGGAAATGATGCAGGCAGTCGAGTACACCTTCGGGATCTTCTACAAAAAAATGTTCGACAATATCCAGGCCATCAATGTGCTGCCGGGACCGTTTTCGATGTACAAGCGCGAGGTGTTCGATAAAATCGGGCTCTTTCGCCACGCCCACAATACCGAGGACATGGAGATCACCTTCCGTATGCATTCGCACAAGCTCCAGATCGCCAATGCACATAACGCGGTCGTATACACGACAGTGCCGAGCACCGTGCGTGCGCTCGTCAAGCAACGTACTCGCTGGTCGCAGGGCTTCTTGCAGAATTCGCTCGATTATAAGTACATGTACTTTAACCCGCGCTTCGGTAACTTCGGCCTCCTTGTGCTCCCCTTTGCGCTCCTGCTCTTTGTGGGCGGTCTTTATAGCGCCTTCTATGTACTGTCGCGCCTGATAGGCGGCCTTGTGGCTCGCGTACTCAACATACAATCGACAGGCGTCCCATTGTCCGTTCCAACGCCACACGTCGAGTGGTTTTTCCTCAATACCAGTATGATGACGTTCGTTATTATTGCCATCATGTCGCTCACACTCGTGGCCATTGTGCTTGGACAGCGCATCGCCCAAAACAAGTTGTCGATTGTATCTATTGTGTGCTACTTTGCACTGTTCGGCTTTGTGGCACCACTATGGCTTGCCCGTGCCGCTTGGGGAACCTTGACCGCGCGCGAGAGCAGTTGGCGCTAGTTTATACGCTATATCCTCACTTATGAATTTTTCTCGATACGCCCTGGCATTTGTTATCACGGCTGCAATATTTGGCACCGCCTTTTATATTACCCATCGCCTGGATGCACAGCGCGTCGCTGACATCCGCACTGCAGAAGACACCTTGTCTATCGACCTTTTGTCTACACAAACACAGTTTGAACTCTTGGGCTCTTTGGACTGCTCGGCGCTCGGCACACAGCCTATATTGTCTGACGAGCTCAACTCGCTTGCTGCACGCCTGTCAGTTGCCGAGCAGAATTTGGGAACCGATAACCCCCAAGTGGTGCAGCTCAAAAAGCAGTACTCACTGCTCGAGATCCGCGACTACCTCCTGCTGCAGCAGATTTCCCAAAAGTGCAAAAGCCTCAAGCCGGTATATATCTTGTACTTTTACTCAAACTCGGGCGACTGCGCAGACTGCGCACGCACAGGCGATGTCCTGACATACCTGCGCCAGACGTATCCCGACCTGCGCGTATACTCGTTCGATTATCACCTCGACCTCTCGGCGCTCCAGACACTCATACACCTCAAAAAAGTTACCAACACGCTCCCTGCGTTTATAGTCAACAACCGCGCTCCGGTATATGGCTTTAAGACCCTCGAGGAAATGCAGACCCTTATCCCCGAGCTCAAGACCTTGGCCACAACCACTTCTGCCACGAGCACGTCTTCTAGATAACTACTTGGAGCCGCCTCCCAGATTCGAACTGGGGACCTTCTCTTTACAAAAGAGTTGCTCTACCAACTGAGCTAAGGCGGCGTGTATTCTTTTATTACCCCTGCGGCGTCTGTATTAAATTAGCACATCTCTTGCCGCTTACAAACTCTAGGCGGTTTTGTTTTCTTCCTGCATGCGGGCTGGTCGGCGATGCGCCCGGCGTGCCAATGCGCGTTTATGTTCGGCCACCTCGAGCAAAAATGCCGATGCTGGGCTGCCACCGTGGCGGTGTGGCGTTGTTTTGTCGCGGATAGCCTCCAAGGTCACCTCGAGCTTTTTCTCTGCCCACAGCACGCCACGCGCGGTGCCATGGCGTGCTGTGCCGCGCACAAAGGCTGCCATTTCGCGGGCCAGTTGGCGCACCAGGCTCGGAGCCACGTGTGCAGACCACACCGCCACCGAGTGGAAAAACTGCCCGATAATGGGGCGCACCGCGCTCCCGAGCATTCTACCTGTCTTTATTTCCCAACGCTTGATCGCGATGAGGCCTATCATGCCCAGCACAGAGGCATATAGTGCAATCATAAGTGCAAGCACCATATATATTGTTATTGTACCCTATTTAGTGAACCGAGAAAACCGCCAAATCAGACAGTTCAATGCGCTCGCCAAACTTGTGTGAAGCTGCCGCAATAAGCTCAGCAACAGTCTTAGTGTCGTCTTTGATGAATGGCTGCGCAAGCAAAGCGTCTTTGCCTTCTGGACGCATAGCAGCTGCCTGCATCGCAATATCGCGGGCAAGCGCTATATACTCTTCGTTCTTTGACACAAAGTCTGTCTCGCATGACAGCATCGCCATAGCACCAACCTGGCCTGCGTTGTGGAGGTAGCTGCCCACTGTGCCAGCAGCCAATTCGCGATCAGCCTTTTTCTCTGCTTGGGCTGCGGCACGAATCTGCAAGAGCTCCATAGCCTTGGCCATATCACCCTGTGCTTCTTCAAGCGCCTTTTTGCAATCCATTATCGAGACACCTGTTTTTTCACGCAATTCTTTTACTGCTTCTGCGGTTACTGCCATATAATTACAAAGAAAAATTTATAAGCCGAAATTGCAAGAGTTAGGCAACTACTGGAGTTGCGGGAGCTGTCTCTGCTGTTTTAACTGGACCCTGGTGTTGTGCGTATACGCGAGCAACTTCATCGAGCAGGTATGCAACGCTCTGGAGAGACGCGTCATTTGCTGGAACGGGGTATGTGATCTGGCGTGCGTTGCAGTCGGTATTGAGGATAGCGATAGTCGGGATATGCATCTGTACTGCCTCGAGCACTGCTGCCTGTTCACGCTTTGGGTCAACAATGACAAGTGCGTCTGGGAGCTTGTTCATACCGCGGAGGCCTCCGAACATAAGGTCGAGGTCATTCATCTCGCGGTCGATGAGCAGGCGCTCGTGTTTGGTAAAGCGGTTAAGCTCGCCCTTTTCTTTCAAGTCAGAAATTTCCTGCAGGCGGTTGAGGCGCTTACGGATCTCGCCAAAGTTGGTAAGAGTGCCACCGATCCAACGACCGGCAACGTATGGCTGGCCAAGCTTGTCTGCAGCGCGGCGGACTGCCTCGCGCGACTCTGCTTTGCCGCTGATAAACAGGACTGTCTTGCGATCTGCAGCGAGAGCCTGTACGAACTCAAGCGCCTTATCCAAACAGTCTGCTGTTTTCTCAAGGTCAATAAGCTCGACACCTCCTTTGGTGCCGAAAATGTAGCGTGATGCTGAAGGATGACGCTTGCTTGGAGCATATCCAAAGTGCGCGCCAACCGAAAACAGCTTGTCTATTACTGGGTTTGTATCCATATGTGTCGCGACCTACAATAACATGCCCAGGGCTGCCCTGCAACCCGCGCTTTACTCCTCTTCCTCGTCTCGGGCGTCGGTCGAAATACCCTCCAAACCGGCCGCCCCGGCGGTCTGCAGGGCGTCCAAAATAGGGTCCAGGCCGCCCGCAAATATGCTAGGCAGGTTGTGCCACGACTCCTTGATACGGTGGTCAGTAAGCCGATCCTGGAGGCTGTTGTAGGTACGGATCTTTTCCGAGCGGTCGCCCGACCCGATCTGCTCGGCGCGGGTTGCAGCATGCTTTTTTGCAGCCTCTTCCTCCTGTGCAGCCTCGAGCTTGGCCATCAGGACCTGCATGGCGATTTCACGGTTAGCGTTTTGGGAGCGCTCCGATTGGCTGCGAGCATCGATGCCAGTTGGCACGTGGATGATACGCACCGCGGTTTCCACCTTGTTGACGTTTTGGCCGCCTGCGCCGCCTGCGCGCGAAAACTCGAGCTCGAGATCTGATGGGTTGATTTCAATTTTGTGGCGTTTACGGATTGGCAAAATAGCCACTGACGCAGTCGAGGTGTGAATACGGCCGGACTTTTCAGTGGCTGGGACGCGCTGCACGCGATGGACGCCGGTTTCAAAACGCAGACGCTCATAGATGCCCTTGCCCTTCATTTCAAACGCGGCTTCTTTATAGCCGTCGATATCGTTTTTGCTTTCGTACAGCATGCGCACTGACCAGCCGCGTTGCTCCGCATACAAGCTATACATGTGCGCCAACTCATAGGCAAACAGCGACGCTTCATCGCCACCGACGCCTGCGCGGACTTCGAGCACGATTTCGTTGGGGAATTCCTCCTCGGCAACTTCGGCCGTGGTGATACGCTCCATCTCTGCAATGAGCTGCTCTCTTTGCTCTGCCAGGCGTGCCAGATCCTCTTGGGCCAATTCGCCCAGGTCTCCTTCGGAGAGTTCTTGCACCTCTGCCTCTTCGGCCAAGACACGTTCAAGCTGAACCGCAAGATAAGCGGTTTTAGGGTTTTGTTTGTATGTTGCTAGGAGGTCGTGATCCATCTACTTCGCCTTTTTGGCTGGTGTAGTTGCGGCTGCACGGCGGGCCTTAAACTTCTCTACGCGGCCTGCGGTGTCGAGCAGTTTTTCATTGCCAGTATAGAACGGGTGGCAAGCACTGCAGATTTCCACACGGATTTCCTTGGATGTGGAGCCCACAGCAAAGGTGTTCCCGCATACGCAGGTGACCTTTGCCTCTTCGAAATACGTTGGATGTGTCCCCGTTTTCATATCAGGCATACTATCACACCGCTATATATTGTTCAAGAAGTCGATATTTTGCTGAATAGCGGCCACCCGGGACATGACCTGGTTGGCATAGGTCTTGCCTGCTGTCGCCCAACTACCCCCGGCGTAATATTTGGCCGCTGCTGTGTGCGAGGCGGTGTATCCTCCGCCGTCGGCCCCTAGGTCGCCTAGGAACATCGACATAGCTGTAATAGCGTCTTGCGGGTCCCATGGGTTGGCAACGTCTATCCCGCGCGCCGTGGCAACCCGTCTGCCATACCCAGACCATGTCGAGGCAATAAACTGGGCCGGACCCATGGCGCCTCCGTACCCTACAACGCCAGTAATCGGGCAAGACACCACCTGGTGATGCGGGTCAAACCCGAGGCTTTCAGCAAGCTGTAAAAAGACCGGCACGTCACGGGTTGGGTGCATAACTTTGGCAAATGCAGTGCCGGTGTTCTTGCCTACACCTCCGCCGGTCGAGTCGTTGGTCAAATAGCACTGACCCACGTTTTGGCCGAGGTTGGACTCTTGGGTCAAAATTGCGAGCACGAGTGCCGGGTCTACGCCGGTGGTCTTTTGGGCTGCTTGCGCATACCTCAGGGCGTCGCCGAACTGGATCGCGGCAGCGTCGCGCAATGGGAACAAGGCGGCGCGTATTGCAGCTGCCTTTGCCTGGTTTGCCGCCAGCACTTTTTTATATTCTGTCTCTTGATTGGTGGTGATGGCCAAAAGCTGTGATTTTTGGGTCTTGGCAGCAGCGACCTGCGCCTGAGTGACCTCGACCGCATGCTTGGCATCTTGCTGGGCATTTTGCTTGGCGGTCAGCGCGTCCTTTTGCGCCTGGGTCAGATTTTTGGTGGTGCGGATCTCGTTAAACTTGTCCTGAAGCTGGCTTTGCAATTCGTCGCGCGCCTGGACCTCGTTAAATACATCGGAAAGATTCTGGGACGACAGCACTATCATCGCAAGCGAGTATGTGTCGCTTTCGTTTTGTTGACGGATCAGTTTAGCCAACGACGACATGCCTTCGTTGATCTGGGTTTCGAGGTGGGTTATTTGGACGTTCTTTTGCTTGATCTGGTCAGTGAGCTGGTTGATGACCACGTTCTTTTGCTTGATCTGTGCAGTTGCCTCATTAATTTTTGCTGTAAGGGAAGTCACGTCCCCAGAAAGGGTGTTCTTTTTTGTTTTGGTCTCATCGAGGACCTTTTGCCACTGGGCAATTTCCACTTGAAGCTGGTCATACTCGGCCTGGAGACGTGCACGGTACTCTTCGGTTGTTTCGGCTGAAGCGTGCGGCACAAACGCTACAGATAGACACAGCACGAACACTAAACCCAGCATCAGTACGGCGCCGCATAGAGCGCGCCATCGTTGCATACCCATATCCACCTAGTATATCAGAAAACCCGCCAGTAGGGCGGGTTTAGCTGTGTATCGGGGAAATATAAGCTTATTC
>JAQBQX010000005.1 GCA_028286785.1 Candidatus Adlerbacteria bacterium | reverse complement strand
TAATATCACCCTCTTACTAGTATTAGAACTATTAGCAACTAGATTACGTAACGTTTATGAAAAAATATGCAGCATTAGCAGGCAGTATTACCGCTGCAGCATTGATGCTTAGCGCATCAGTCGCGTTTGCAGCTACGCCAAACTTGTTTGGCGGTGCAACCATGGGTTCTGGGACGGCGAGTTTGGTATCTAATACCGCCGACGTCTCAACCGCCAACGACTACAGCGGGATCGACTTCCCTATTGCTTCAAGCACAACCTTGGCAAGCTTGGGGACGCTTTCCGCCACGTATAACGTATTGGGCACTGACTGTGGTGGCGGTTCGCCCCGCTTCCAGATCAATGTCATGAGCGGTAGCACCACAAAGAACGTGTTTGCGTACATTGGGCCACAACCTAACTACACGGGTTGTACGCAAAACACCGCAACAACATCAGGTAACTTGCTTTCAAGCGCGCGTTCGGTAGACACCTCCCAATTGCCGGGCGGTGCACAGTACGACACCTACGCACACTTGCTTGCAGCATTCGGCTCGACCACAGTGACAGGCATCCAGCTCGTTGCTGATGCAGGATGGGCCTTCCAGAACGGCATGCAGAATATCGACATTACCCAAGCAAACGTGGGCGGGACATCTTACAGCTTCGGCAGCACAACCGGCACATCAACCGCACTGATGGCACCCGCCAACACCTCGCCAGCCAATGGCGCCACGCTGACCTCGGCGCAGTGGACCAGCGCAAACTGGAGCATGGCGACTGGCGGCACCGGACCGTACACATACCAGTACGAATCGTCTAACGGATCAACAACCGGGAGCCTGGGCGGCGCGTTCACCAGCCCGGTCTTTCAATCGGGTTCGCTAAGCAGCACATCGATCAACACATCCAACACGTCCGCAGGCACGTATTGGTGGCATGTACGCGCGATGGATTCAGCAGGAGCAACCAGCAGCTGGAGCATGCCGACCATGGTGACGGTCAGCAACGCGACATCTACCACACCGCTGCAGGACCTGATCAATCAGCTCACCGGCTTGTTGGGCCAGTTCCCATCCTTCAGCAGCCAGATCCAAGGATGGATCAACCAGCTCAATGGCCAGGGCACCACAACCCCACCGGTCACCCCACCAACACAGGGCAGCGGTTCAATCGATAACAACTACGGCAACGTATCGGCGGGCGGCAATCTCGACTTTATCGGCCGCAATTTCGGCCATGAAGAAAACGTAACGGTTGCCCTAAACGGTTCGACAGTACGCACAGTACACGCCGATGGTGGCGGTAACTTCTCGACAGGTTCGATGACAGCACCATCAACAGCGGGTACGTATACGTACACCTTTACCGGCCAGAACAGCGGCACAGTAGTTAGCGCAGTCGTCACTATCCACTAACCATCCACCCACAGCGGATGAGCTTGAAGCACCTCGGAAAGTGAGGTGCTTTTTGCTGTCGCGCTTGAATGTTTATTGCCTGTACTTATAATGAACTGAGTGTCTCCACAAAGAAAAACAATTCTCTCGCAAGCCCGCAACAAGCTCACTCTCTCTCCACTGCAGACTCCATTGGTGCCCATGCATTTTGCCCCCGAGCATGTGGCCGAATATTTAGGTGTTGTTAACTACGCCACCAACGAGAGGGTGCTTAACCGCATCAAAGAACACATGCTCACCACCCCCAACAACGAGCTCTACCTGACCGTCACATCGGCAGGTGGGCCATCGGGTACGGCAATGGGCTTTTATGACACCGTGCGCAGCATTTTGCGTCCGCGCCTGGTCACCATTGGCGCTGGCGACGTGGACTCGTCCGGCATGATCATCTTCCTTTCCGGAGATGTTCGCTATATAACCGCGCACACGACTGCGCTTTTGCATCTTGCCGGCCGCACGTTTGCCAATGGCCAGCGTTTTACTGCCACAGAAATGAGCGCCATGCTTGAGGAAGACCGTATCAAGGATACGCAGTACGCGAGCATCGTAGCTGAACATTCTCACGGCAAACTCACACCCGAGCAGGTGCTAGAGATGATGAAAAACAATACTGTTCTCACCCCTGTAGAGTTTGTGAAATATGGCTTAGCACAAGGAGTTTTAGGCGCTACAGCTTAACCAATCCTTAATGCGCGTTGCGTTACAGTAAGACCTAGGTCGGATGGGTGCTATTACTTAGTTAACACAACATCTATATGGAAAAGAACAACAATGAGAGCAAGGGCCGCGGGTTCGCATCAATGGACGAAGACAAGCAGCGCGAAATAGCTAGCCAGGGCGGCAAAGCAGCCCATGAAAAGGGCACAGCTCATGAGTTCTCCTCGGAAGAGGCGCGCGAGGCTGGCCGCAAAGGTGGCCAAGCCCGCCAAGGAAATAACCAAGAAGGCGGTGACTCATCCAACAGCGAAGACTTCAGCGGCGAATAAGAAATAAAAGGCAGAACAATCTCATAGGAAAAACCACCACCCATGTCGGGTGGTGGTTTTTCTATATGCTGTTTATTTGGCTTCTGCGTATAGCTGCGGCGAACATTTGCGGCAGCGGCAGCCCTTGGGTTTGATGTACTCGTTAAAATATTCTTCTTCGTAGTCGTAGTTGAGCTCTTCTCCCGGTTTGATATTGCGCAGCGCAAAGATAAACACGCGACCCTTGTTATACTCGATTTCGCAGTTGGGCTTGCACGAATGGTTGATGTACCGCGCTGTGTTAGTGCGTGCTGTGCCGTCGATTGTCTTGGTTTTAGTTATCTCAAATAAATAGAGGCTATTGCTCGTCAGATCCTCGCCAGGTTCCAGCGTTCGGCCGACATATTCGATAACGCACGCGCCTTTGGGGATGGCAGTGCCTGCAAACAACCCGAGCCCAGCGGTAGAGCGTTTAACTTTCAGGCCAAAATCGCCGGGGACAAATTTCTTTCTTGTAATTTTTTTTGTAGCTGTTTTTTTTGCCACAGTGGTTGCGATATTATTTTTCTGGGTCACAAGGAAAAAGTATAACTGATTGGTTTGTATGGCACAATACTCCTTTGCACTTCGCGCTTCATAAAGTGCTTGATCAAAATCTTATATGCGTCGTAATCGAACTCGCTTTCCCCCACAGCTTCCTCGTCGTGCGACTCGTTCGTATAATTGATTTTAGCAACCAAACGCCAGTTGTCTATAACGTACGCAGTGCCCTCTTCGGCCTCGGCATCTTCCTTAACGACCACGGGACCCTTGTACGGCCAGGTTTTAATTTTGCGCGCTGCGAACACGCCACTAAAGCGCGCATTGTAGTCGTGTACACGCTCGGCGCCGACACATGCGCCCTGGCAGTGACCCAGCTGTTGCTGGAAGCACGCGCCAGTCCCCTGTTCGACACCCAATAGTTTGGGGCACAGCGCATGGTCGCGCACCACACTGTCCAGGAAATCCTTTGCCTGCCGCTTGGTGCGGAATATCCCCAACACCTCGCCTTCTGTTGGGTCCACGTAGCTTGCGTATGACACACTGACACTGCTATAACCGCGCTCGGTTTCTGTGCGGGTCATCACTGCAAGCTGTTTGGCTTTGCGCAAAGCCCTGTTGTATACCGGTATCAGCTCTTTGATGAGTTTGGACTCTAAAAATAGTGCCGAAAGCTCACCGGTGGTTTCTTCGAATCCGACGTGGGCAACCTCCCCGGTCATCCGCAGTTCTTTTGCAGTTTGATGGTCGCCAGAAAAATGAGACAGGACACGAGTGCGGATGTTCACGCTTTTGCCGACATACAGCACCTCGTTGTCAGCGCCATAAAAAATGTATACGCCCGGAGTGTTCGGGAGCCCGCGGAGCATCTCGCGAGAAAGACCTGTGGGCAGCGTGTGATTGCCGAGCAATTTCTCAATTGTCGCAACCATCTTTTCTTTCTCGATCTTCTTCTCCACTACCTGCAGAAACTGCCACAGCGCATCTGCATCGTCATAGGCGCGATGGCGGTTGATGCAGCGCAAGCCATGAGCCTCAATAACCGCGTCGAGGTTATGGTGCGAATATTGGGGAAACAATTCGCGCGACAATTTGACCGTACAAAGTGTCTTGGCGTTGTACGGTATACCGAGGCGCTTGAACTCGTTTTTGATAAAGCTGTAGTCAAACCGGGCATTGTGCGCCACCATCACGGCGCCTTCGAGCATCTCGCGGATATCGAGCGCCACTTCCTCGAACGCGGGGGCGTCTTCCAAGTCCTCGGGCTGGATGCCGGTGATCGAGGTGATTACCTTGGGGATCATGCGCGCAGGTTTGATGAGCGTTTTGTAGGTGCGCACGACCTTCCCCTGCTCGACACGCAAAATGCCGATCTCGATGATCTGGTTATTGTTGGGACTGGTGCCGCTTGTTTCGGTATCAACAATAGCAAATGTGTATTTGTCCAAGTATTCGAGTTTCTGTTGTAATTTTTTGAGAGTACGAACCATTCCTTACATCTTACCAAAATACGATTTGTGTTGCATGAACATGAGCGCTTCAGTATTTGCGCACCACCGCAGTCACAACCGCCTCTACCCGAAAGCCTTCGCCTGGATATATGTTTTGGAAGTCTTTGTTTGCTGGCTCGAGAAAATATTGCGGACCCTTGGCGCCGCCACCTGCCCTGCCAGGAGGCACAGTGGGCATCTTGCGCAGGTACTTCATGGTGTATTCTCCATCGACGCACGCAATGACGATGTCGCCAGGTTTGTAGATGTTTTTGCGCTCGACAATAACCATGTCGCCTGGCATAAAACCTGCGTCTTTCATCGACTCGCCTTTGACCTTGAGTATGTACGACGACTCTTTGTTGGGCGTCAGGTATTCGTCAAAGTCGACAACGTCGAGCAGCTCTTCCTCAGCAGGTGACGGAAAACCCGCTTCGACGAGCCCGAGCATCTTGATGCCTTCGCGGATATTTTTAGGCGCGATTTTGCCGTGCGCGTCTTTGTAGACAACCCCGTCGTCGGCCAATTGCTCGATAAGCTTGAACACCGCGTTTTTAGACCTAAAGCCCGTCATCTCCATGATTTCCTGGTAGCCAGGCGTGCGGTTGTAGCGCTTATAAAACTTGATGACCTTCTTTTTATTTTCGTCGTACATATAAAGTAAGTATAAGTGAACCAAAGTTCACCTGTCAAAGAAATGCCTGTGGACAGCAAAAGTGTATACTGGACCTATGTCCGCCCTACTCTCATTTTTTAGCAGCACACACATAACAGAACTTGTTGTGACGCTTGGACTCCTGGGAGTCACCGCGATCGTGTTTGCCGAATCGGGACTCCTTATTGGCTTTTTCCTCCCCGGCGACAGCATGCTTTTTACGGCCGGCATACTGGCATCACAAGGCTTAATGAATATCTGGCTATTGGTCCCGCTGGTAATTGCCGCGGCAATCATCGGCGACTCTGTCGGGTATTGGTTTGGCAACTACATCGGCCCGAAATTATTCACGCGCCAAGATTCGCTGCTGTTTAAGCAAAAGTACGTAACGGAAACCCATCGCTATTTTGAAAAATACGGTCCGTACACTATCATCATCGCGCGCTTTATCCCTATTGTGCGCACGTTTGCCCCAGTGTTGGCGGGCGTGGGCAACATGAACTACTCCACGTTCCTTATATACAACATCATAGGCGGCGCGCTCTGGGGCACTGGCGTAACGCTTGCCGGATTCTGGCTGGGCAATACCATTCCCAACATCGACCACTACCTCCTGCCTATCATCGGTCTCATAGTTCTGATTTCTATATTGCCGCCCTTGTGGCAGTGGTACCGTAGGCGTTGACACTTATATGAAGTTAAGTAGAATATCGCGATGACGTGGGGCACTTATATCTCTGCCGCCCTTGCGCAATATAAGCGCCCCAGCACGTATGTGCCTCTCATACTCTTGTTTATAGCCTACGTGATCAGTGCGCGATTTGGATCTATTGTTATAGCCTCCGGCGGTCCCAGTACCGCGCTCATTTGGCCGCCTGCTGGCATCGCTCTTGCGATGCTTATTTTGTATGGGTACCGTATGTGGCCAGCCGTTTTTGCTGCAGCAATTGTAACTGCACTGATCAGCGGATACAGCCCCACCATTGCAATCGGCAGCGCGCTGGGCAACACTCTGCAGCCGATTATTGGCGCCTACTTTTTGCGTAGACTTAATCTCAACCCTTTGTTTAGCCGTTTGCGCGACATGTTTGCGATGATGATTGTCGCCATTGCCGTCACTACAGTGGTGCCGACCATAGGTATGGCAGCGCTCGCGCTCAACGGAGGTCTCCCCACTATTACAACCTGGGGATCTTGGTGGGCCGGAGAGATACTCAGCGTGCTTATCATCACGCCCTTTCTGGTGCGCTGGATAAGCCATCCACGTATTGAATATAAACCCAGCGAATGGGTAGAGTTAGTCGTGTCATTTAGCGCGCTTATTGCCATCAATACCACTTTATTTTGGACCACCTTTCAGTCCCACATTAGCTTCCCGCTCGTGTATTTGATTTTGCTTCCGCTGATATGGATTGCTTTGCGACTGGGTCCGCAAATGATGACGTTGGCGCTTTTAATGACCACCGTCATAGGCGTACTAGGAACCATACAAGGGCACGTGGTAAATGCGACACAACCGCTCGGACAACGGCTCTTTTTGGTGGAGATATTCATTGAAATAATCGCGGGCATCTTTTTGATCTTGGTGTCTTTGGTGGAAGAGCGCAAAGAAGCGATGAAGGAGATGGCGAGTCATGTTAACCAACTCGAGAATGCCCTTGACCGTATCCGCACCGAAGATCGCGCCAAGACAGAATTTTTAGCTATCCTTGCCCACGAGCTGCGCAACCCGCTCGCACCAGTATTGTCCTCGCTCGAGCTTATGAAGCTCCAGAACAACCACACACCTGAGACAAGCGAGCTGCTCAACACTATGGACGACCGCGTGCGCACCATGGGACGCATCTTGGACGACCTCTTGGATATCTCCCGCATCACGCAAAAAAAGTTCAGTTTGGAAAAAAAGGCCGTCGACCTCAGTGCACTTATCAACTCGTCAGTCGCGACAGTGGATGTGCTTATGCGCCAGCGCAACCACTCGCTTGTGGTACATTGTCCGGAAACTGGCATTTATTTTGATGCGGACCCCGTGCGTTTCGAGCAGATCATAGTGAACTTGCTCACCAATGCCGCAAAATACACCGAACCAGGCGGACACATCGTGTTTAACGCCGCGAAAGAAAAGAATATACTTGTGCTGCGTGTGCGCGACAATGGCATAGGCATACAGCCGCGCATGCTCGAGCATATCTTTGAGCCTTTTATTCAGTTGGAAAACACTGAGCGCACCACAAAAAGCACTGGGCTCGGTATTGGACTGTCGCTCACTAAGCAACTTGTTGATATGCACGGCGGGACCATCGAGGCACACAGCGCAGGCCCGCGTCTCGGCAGCGAGTTTGTGGTGAAAATTCCGCTTATCGTTAAAGAAGCACCCGCTGCCCGCCCTAAGGTAGCCTTGCCTGAAGAGCAAAAAAGCTCGACATCAGCGTTTACTATACTTGTCGTTGATGACAACGAACCCGCAGCGCGCGGCTTGGCCAAACTGCTTGAGCATTATAACCACCGCGTATCTGTCGCTCTGAACGGTCGCGGGGCGCTCAACGCAATATCACACGAGACACCAGACATTGTACTGCTCGACATAGGTCTCCCAGACATGGACGGCTACGCGGTTGCGAGGCTTATACAACGTGCAATCTCTCCTGCACCAGTGCTCATCGCATTGACCGGATACGGACAGCTAGACGACAAGACAAAGTCGCAAGCCGCAGGGTTTAGCTACCATCTTACAAAACCGGTTGGGATCGCCGATGTCCAAAATGTGTTGTCAAAGATAAAGCCGTCGCAGGGGCGCGCGTAACGGTAAAGCTTGAGCCTCCTTCTGCCATGATCGTGGGCAGCGCTAGCTCTTCGCCCTTAGGATTGAGCATGGTCAGTGGCATAGCCCCAGCATCTGCGGCACTCATCATTGCGCCGTCTTGCACTGCCAATGCATTGGCAAAGGTTACGCTCCCAAATTGGGACAGAGGCAAAAATATGTCGCCGCTTGGCATCTCTTCTATCCACTCGGCAGAACTGCGCGACGAGACATAGGTGCGGGTTATTGAATATGTTTTAGAAGTGGTCAGGTTTGATATAGTGATTCTCCATTGGTCGGGGGATTCTTCGCGGATACTTACTGCCACCGCGTCCCCCGGTTTAATAACCAACGGTGCAGGCACTGAATATTCGGGCAGAGTTTCGGTCCACGCCTGATATTGTATGTCGCCGTTGGGCATTTCTATTGCCTGAGTGCCCGCCTGTATAAGGTCGTGCGTTCCGACACCACCGATGCCAACCCATGTTGCATCAGCCGCAAGCGAGCCGCTATTTTTGACAGCAGGCACTACCCAAGATGCCGAGACTCCAGTGTATATGCCGCCTTGTGCCACGTATCCTGCCCAATTGAGCGAGTGTTCCGGATTATCAGCAGGCACCAGAAGTGCCGCAGGTACTGGCGCAGATGAGGTTGCGGCAATGCTCCCACGCGCCAGCGCGTCGGAAAATGTATACGTTGCGCTGCCAAACGCCGACCACGCAAAAGCTGCCAGAGCGACTGCGTAGTATGCGCTCCTATGTAACCCACCCTTCGTGCCAATACCCATCCAAAGAGTAAAGCAGAGGTGTGCTATGGATTATATGAAAACTTAAGAGTTGATGAGTTTTACTGCACTGCGTTGAGCGAGGCGCGGGTAATTGGCCCGACAGTACCGGTTAATTCGATACCGTTGAGGTGCTGATATAACTTCACAGCAGCTTCTGTTAGTCTGCCGAAGTAACCTGTCGGGGTGTCGATAGCTATGAGTTTGGCGGTAATAAATATCTTTTGGAGTTCCTCTACATCCAAACCATGCGAGCCGAATATCAAGTATTTTGTAAAGCGATATGTCTCGGTACCCAAGACCTGTCCGCTATCCAAAGACCCGGCAGGAGTTGTGTTGCTTGATGTTTGCACTAGAGCAGGAGCCGAGACTGAAGCTGTGGTCGGCGTAGCACTGGGGATCACAGCACCACCGCCTCCTCCGCCACCCCCACCTGAAGAGCCGCTGCCAGAGGAAACCGCCGGAGTGTATGTGAGATTAAGAACTGTCGTTGATGTGGACACGTTCCCCACTTGGTCGGCAAGGCTTGCAAGAAAAGTTGCGGACACAGCCCCCGCAGTACCCGCAGTGACCACCAGATATATTTGGGTGCTGCTTGCAACAGTTAAATTGGTGACTGAACCGTTAGTGATAGTAAAAGATGAAGTTGCGATAGTGCCGGTGACCGGCTCGCTCAGATGCAGCGCAAGCAAAAATATTCCATCGGTGCTCATCGTTGATGACGCAGTAAACGTACCCACCGGCGCAGTAGCATCATAGGTAAACACCAATACGTTGGACTGGATATTGCTGTTGCCAGCTGGAGTCACCACGCTGCCGGTCGGTATATGGATCCGTACTTCCCCATCGGCAAGCGGGGTGACTGTCGCAGTAAAATCAGTGCCGTTTGCAGCCAGGACTACATTGCTTGTGGTTGCATTAGTGAGCGTAAAATTTGCAGCTGTAATGCCTGTCAGTGCCTGTGTCGAATTACCGCGCAGCGTAATCGAGGAATGGTTAGTGAGGTCTACCACACCGTCGAGACTCAGCGAAATATGCGGGCGCTGCGAGTCATAGGTGACCACCAAGGCATTGCTTGAAGCTTCGCTCGGTATGCCGTTTGCCCGGCCCGCGCCTTGCGGCATAGTCACCGTGACATTGCCGTCGCCCATAGGATTGACCATCACGGTGTACATAGTGCTATCAGGACTTGCCGCAAAGGTTGCCGAGTCTACTGAACCGTTTGAAACAGAAAAGCTGCTTGCGGACACATTGGTGACTGCCGTAGAAAACGCTGCTGTTACCATAAAGGGTTCGTTGATAACTCCAGACACTGAGGTCGCAAGCGAGACCGTTGGCTTGCTGCCGACCGGGAGCGTTGCGATAGCGGGTATCTGCGGGGTCGCATCCACGTCCGTACCGACTCCGCCGTCAATATATATGTTGTAGGTGCCCGACACAGGCGCAGATGGCGTGTAAGTGTATGTATAAGTGTTGTCGTCTATATACGACATGGTGGTCGATGAAAGCACATCGGCCCCAGAGATACTAATCTCGGGGGCCGTGGTGGATGACACTGGGTTATTGAACGCTACAGTTACTACTAGAGTTTCTCCGGGCGATGCAAATGTGGGAGCAATGCCTGTCGGGTCCGTGGCACGATGTATGGTGACCACTCCTTGAGGCACGTTGCCGTCGGCTCGGGCCGCAGCAAGGCCGCTCATTGCCAGTAAGGCAATAAGTGAGCACAGGCCCACATACCTAACGGCACGCGATGAGACCATGTGCTTTCAGTATATACCTAAATTTTTATCGTCAAGTAGATATTAAATCTAATTAGTTGGGTCGTATGTCTTTGTACTGCTTGGAGAAAGGTTTGTTGCACCAGTACATCCACAAGTTGTTGATGGTATAGCGCAAACTCATGACGACAATACCCTCTTGTGCAATCCGGCGGCCGGATGTGAGCGCGGGCAGGCTCCAGGTCCAGCGTACCCGGCCAACACGCTGCAGGCGCTTGGCGACGTCGGTGTCCTCGCCATAAAAGGCAATATTTGTATCAAACCCGCCGACCTGTGCCCACGCATCGCGTTTGATCACAAAGTTGCCGCCCTGCAGCATAGCAATCAGTCGCAACAACCCCAGGATATATCCAAAAAAATAAAACAGGTGCACAAGACCGCGAGAAAACGCGCTCAAGTCGTAATATATGTACGGGCCAGAAAGCGCGACCAGTTTTGGGTCATGCTCGAAATTATGTAAAACAGTATTGAGCCATCCTTCGGGCACTATGGTGTCCGAGTCGACATTAGCAACAAGCTCACCCGTCGTTGAGTCAAAGCCCGACTTGCGCGCCTGCACCAAACCCTTGCGCGGTTCGTCTATCACTTGTACGCCCGCAAAACTCCGAGCAACCTCGCCAGTCTTGTCGGTCGAGGCGTTGTTAACCACAACCACTTCTGCGTCTTGCCCGAGCGTTAATTCCGGATGGCGGCCAAGCTCGGCCATAATCGCTTCGAGGCATTTCCCCAGCACCTTTTCTTCGTTATAAGCCGGGACCACAAAACTGATTTTCATTCCCCATAGCGTAGCACATGTATACTGGAGCCACATGACAGAGGATTTTTTGAAAAGCCGCGGGATTGCCTACCAACACACCAACATGCGGCCAGAGTTGCGCACTATTGTGTTTGTGCACGGACTTTCAGGGAGCCTTTCGGCGTGGGAAGGATACGAAAAACTATTTGGCAATACGTACAACATGGTGACCTACGACCTGCGCGGACATGGGCTTTCTATTCGCCCATCGCGCAGCGGATACGCGCTTGACGAACACCTCGAAGATTTGAAGGCGCTGCTGGAGCATTTGCATATCAGCCAGTGCGTTTTGGTCAGCCACTCGTTCGGCACGCTTGTCGCGATGGAGTTCGCCCGCACATACCCGCACATGCTCAGCCACAAAATATTGCTTGCCCCTATTCATGGTATACAAAACTTTGCCTGGACCCGACTATTTGTCCGCATGGGAAACATGGTCGCATCCCTTATTCCTCGTTTGCATCGCGACCGTCGAACCAACTACAGCACTATTTCGATACCGACTCCGGACTTTAGCATCCGCCGTATATACAAAGACATTTCAAACATGGGACTGCGCTCATATATATACGTATTTAGGGCAGCGTTTGCGAAAGACTATTCCCGCGACTGGACAGAGCTTCCTATGCCGGTCCTCATCATCCACGGCACCCAAGATACCTTTGTCGAACTTGAACATGCCATATCACTTGTTGAAAAACTTTCAGGCGAAGAGTTTGTCGCGATCGACGGCGCCAACCACAACATAGTCTTAAACAACCGAGAAAGGCTTGCGGTCGAGATCAAAAACTTCGTGCAATAATACGGTATTAATATGCGTATCGCCTTTTTCTCCGATAACTTGTACCCCGAGCTTTCGGGCATTGCGGACACTATTGTTATCACCGGCCGCGAACTGACCAAACGCGGACACACTGTGTGCTATGTCGGACCCCGCTACAGCAAGCCAGATTATGATAAAAATAAGCAGCGTTTTCCAAGTGCTGAGGAGCAAGAAAATATCGACGGCATGCCCGTTGTGCGATTGCGATCGGTCCGGCTTCCACTGTCTCCAACCGGACAATCACGCTTTGCTTTTCCGACAGGTGCGAGCTTTGCTTTTTTGAAAGAGTTTAAGCCCGACATCATCCACACGCAAAGCGCATATGGCGTTGGTTTTGAGGCAAAGCGGGCTGCTAAAAAATTTGGGGTACCGCTGATAGGCACCAACCATACAGCGATCGAGGACTTTTTTCCGTTTGGCACGCGTGCTTTTATGCGCTATTGGGACGCACACTACTACAACCACTGCGATTTTGTGACTGCGCCGTACCAGGCACTTATTGAGCGCATGCGCGAAGTTGGATTCAAGAAGCCGGGCACGGCGGTCGCCAACCCGGTTGAGCTTGCGACCTTTATGCCGCCCAGCGCCGAAGAAAAAGCATTGCTCAAGCAAGAATTCAAGCTCGATGGCCCAGTCGTGCTGTATGTGGGGCGCCTTGGCATTGAAAAATGCGTTGATGTAGTTGTGCGCGGCTTTGCGGAACTCAAAAAGAAATTCCCGACCGCCACCCTTATTGCGACCGGCCATGGCGCCGCAGAGCCGTATCTGCGCGAACTGGCAGACGGACTCGGTGTGGCAAACTCGATGCGGTTTGTGGGCTTTTTAGAGCGCGACGTCCTTGCCAAGACATACAAAGCGGCTGATGTATTCGCATTTATGTCGACCTCCGACAGCCAATCGATTTCCTTGATGCAAGCATACGCAACGGGCATGCCAGCCGTATGCGCGCGTGCGCGCGGCTTACCGGACTATACGCCACCCGAGGCGGGCTTTTTGGTAGAGCCTGGGGACCATATGGCGCTTGCCGACAAACTAACTAAGCTGTTACGCGAAGATACGCTGCGTCATGATATGGGTACCGCCGCGCAAGCGTTTGTGCAGCGCTTCACACCCGAAAAAATCGCACAAAAATGGGAAGAAATTTACCGCAGCGCGATTGAGAACAAAAAATAACCCTACTCTTTGGCCTCTGCCTCCTTTTCTGCAGCCAAGAGGCGCTTGCGCATATATTTTGCAAGGAAGTAGTACCCGATAAACACCAGAACCAGGCCGCCAATGACGTATTGGATATTCGCAAAGATATTCGCAACAGTTCCAAACGAACTGCTGAAGTGGTAACCCAGCGCCATCAAAATGGCATATTGTGCAAAGGTGACCGGCAGGGCATACAGAAAGAATTTGCCCGGCTTCATACCGACAAGACCAGCAGAAATAAGGAACGGGGTCGAAAGCCCGTATGCCAACTTGCTAAAAAACATGGTCTTACCCGGATGCTTTTTCCATAGTGAACGCACCGCCCCAAAGTGCTCTTCGGTTATCCCCACCTTGGCAAAGTAGCGCGGGATGATGCTCTTTGCTTCTCCGAACCGGCCCATGTAGTAATAGACCGCGTCGGGAACAAGGTCGCCCATTACCAAAACAAGGTACGAAACATACGGATTTAGGTAGCCAAATGCGATGAGCATGCCCACAATAAAGCCCGTGACTGGCCCCTCGAACGCCGCTATCGGGAAAAGGATGAGGTACTTGTAGGTTTCTATCAGGTGGATGATGGTGTCCAGACTCATAGAAAGCAGTATATACTATTGTATACATGCGAGCCGTTCTTGAGCGCTACAAGCTACACCTATCAGACTATACGTACATCCGCGCGTTAGTCCTTTCGGCAGGATTATTCATGTTGAGCCTCGTGCTTAACACTTACGCAATCGAGTACGCCACCGACCGGGCCAGCAACCCCGTGACGGACCTTGTCCTTTCAAATATCCCTATATTTAATGTTGACGCCCTCTTTGTCTACGGCACCCTCCTTGTAGCAATCATCACTGTGTTTGTCTGCCTCATGCAGCCCAAGCGCCTTCCTATGATGCTCTATGGTGTCGCGCTCTTTTTCTTCATCCGCTCGATCTTTGTGTCGCTAACCCACATTGCGCCTTTTATGCCCTACACCTCTGGTGAGTTTGGCCCAGCCGTAAGCAAGCTGTTTTTTGGAGGCGACCGCTTTTTCTCGGGCCACACCGGGCTACCCTTTTTAGGCGCCTTGGCCTTTTGGAAAGAGCCGTTTCTGCGATATTTCTATCTTACAGCATCAGTCTTTTTTGGCGTTATTGTGCTCATGGGACACCTCCACTACTCGATAGACGTTCTGTCCGCCTTCTTTATCACCTATAGCATCTACCATTTGCTTATCTGGCTCTTTCCTGAAGAATACGCTCTGTTTACCTCGGAGAAATAATGTAAGGGCACACTTATGTCCAGGATAAGGGCACTCTTATGTCTGGGGCTTTCCAGACGCTGCTGGACTTTTTGACCGTTTCTGACGATTTCTTCATGAATGCTACAGGTGGTATATTCCATACTAAGGTAGTCGAACTAATATACATGAAGTGTTAATATAAGCATCACTATGCACATTCTCATTGTTGAGGACGAAGAAAAGCTGGCCCGCGCCCTTAAAAAAGGCCTTGAGGTCAAAGGATTCGCCGTAGATTGGCTGTCCGACAGCGAAAAAGCGCGCAACCGTATCTTGCTGTACCGCAACGAATACGACCTTATTATCTTGGACCTCATGCTCCCAGGTATAGACGGCGCCACTATCACCGAGTCAGTGCGTCAGGAAAACGTTACCACCCCGATCATCATCCTGACCGCCCGCAACGAAACTGAACACAAGGTAGACCTGCTCAACAAAGGGGCTGATGACTACATTGTTAAACCCTTCTCGTTTGAAGAGCTTTTGGCGCGCATCAACTCGGTGCTACGCCGACCCAGTCTCGCCCAGCCCGTCATACTCAAGGTGGGCGATTTGGAAATGGACACATCAACCCGTGTTGTCCGCCAAGAGGGTACAGAAGTTCCTCTGACACTGAAAGAGTTCGCTCTGTTGGAATGCTTTATGCGCGAGCCTGGCACCGTGCTGTCGCGCGAGAAGCTGTTTGACCATGTATGGGACTTCAATTCCCTTTCGTGGAGCAACGTATTGGATGTGCATATGAAAAATCTCCGTAAAAAATTGCAACATGATGACCGCAGCGAGCAACTATTTGAAACGGTTCGTGGTGTCGGCTACCGCTTGGCGGGAGAGGTACACGTCTGACCTGTTTTTCAGGACTACCGTTAACATCGTCACGCTCCAGATTGGCCTGGTGACCCTGTGTATCGGGGCACTGCTCTGGGCGTTGCGTTATCCCAACGCGCAATGGATTGCGTTCGGGTCAATTGTCGTGCTGGCGACCATATTCGGGCTCATCATGGCGCAGTACACGCTGCGCCCCACCCGCAACAGCTTGCGATACCAGAAAATATTCATCTCGAACGTCGCCCACGAACTGCGAACACCGCTTTCCACCATCAAGACCTCGACCGAGGTGCTCTTGATGGACGATGCGATTCGCTCTGACGTGCGAGAGACGTGCAATGAGATCGTCGTGGAGCTCGACCGAATCTCCGAAATCATCAACAACTTGCTGTCGTTGGACACTCTGACCCGACCCGAGCGCATCAAGCTCGGCAATGTCGACCTGCGCCCTATTTTGGACAAAGTGGTCGAACAGCATATGGCTCTTGCTCGCGAGCGCGGCATCCGCATGTCGGTCAAAAAGGATTCTTACGCCACAGTGCAAGGAAACCCGACAGCCTTGGAGCAAGTGATAACCAACCTCATCAAAAATGCGCTTTCCTATACGCCAAAAAACAATGGCGGCACCGTGTCTATCGACATTGGGCCCGATTACCACGGCTCTATCATCCTTACCGTAGCAGACACCGGCATCGGCATTGCCGAGGAAGACCTGCAGCACATCTTTGAGCCGTTTTATCGCGCAGATACCTCGCGTGTGCGCAACGTAAAGAAGACCGGCTCAGGCATTGGACTCACTATCGTTAACGACATTGTGCGCATCCATCATGGCAAGATCCGCATCGAGAGCGCCAAGCGTAAAGGCACGACAGTTACTGTTGCGCTGCCCTCTGGCGCTATGCCTGGCCACCACAGCGCAAACCAGGCAAACAAGCGCAGCGAAATCAATCTCGACTTTTCTCACAATAGTGTGGAACCTTCTGCAGCACGCGTGGGTTTAGATATGAAGAGATGACCCTGGTGTGATGAAGAGAACACTATTCATCTCTCATTCAGAGCAATTTAGTAGAGTAATCACACGCGAAGACGTAGAGAGCGTACTTTGCGGGCAAAAACACACGATTATACGCCTGAGGATCAGCTTATGGATAAACATCTAGCTTAGCCGAGGGGCCGCTACCCACTACTTATACAGGGGAAGCGGCCCCTCGGCATTTTTATGTTCTATACTGGGGTATGGATCAATCGAATATCTATACTGAACAGCGCCCGTGGGGCAATTTTGAACGCTTTACCCACAACGAAAACGCGACAGTCAAAATAATCACCGTTACCGCGAACGAAGCACTCAGCCTGCAGTCCCACACCAAGCGCGATGAGTTTTGGAAAGTACTTTCCGGAGCAGGAACGGTAGAGCTCAATGACATGTCGATTCCAACCGAGCCAGGCAGCACGTTTTCCGTACCTCGAGGAACCAAACATCGCGTCACCGCAGGTCCCGACGGCATCCAATTTCTTGAAATAGCGACTGGCGAGTTCGACGAACATGACATTATTCGTTATGACGACCGCTACGGCCGCGCTTCTTCTGCCTGATGATACTTGGGATTGTGATCGGTATTGTGTTGGGGATTATCTTTCTCCTTCTTATCTGGTATTGGATACGAGAGGTCAATCGCCCATTGCGCTTGAGCCGCGGCGACAACAACCCGATCTTGTCCCCTGTTGCCTCCCACCCCTGGGAAAGCGAGGCGGTCTTTAACCCGGCTGCAGTGTATGCAGGAGGTCGCGTGCACATGCTCTACCGCGCCATGGGACACGACGGTATATCGCGCATCGGATACGCCTCGAGCCTCGACGGCATACATTTTGACGAACGATTAGCCGAGCCGGTGTATACACCAGTGCGCGGTTTCGGAAATACGCTTTCTGCATCACAGATCGGTCTCCCTCACCCGGACAAACGTTGGGGGCCATTGTCGTACAACACCGTTGTGTACCCATCCGGCGGCGGATGGGGCGGCGCCGAAGATCCTCGTTTGGTCATCATCGGCAACACTGCCGTTATGACCTTTGTCGCCTTCGACGGCTGGGGCTTTGTGCGTATGGCAGTAACCTCGATGCCGCTCCCCGAGCTATTGGCGCATAACTTTACTTGGAAGCGTCCAGCTCTGATGTCTAAGCCGAACGAAATCAATAAAAATTGGGTCTTTTTCCCAGAGAAAATCCACGGCAAATATGCGCTGTTGCATAGCGTCTCGCCAGAGATACATATCGCGTATATCGATTCGCTCGACCAGTTTGACGGCAATACGTTTATCGAAAGCGAATACAAAAAAGCAGGCCGCCAAGACAATTGGGACAGTTGGGTGCGCGGTGCGGGACCACCACCTATCAAGACGCCGTTTGGATGGTTGCTTCTGTACCACGCCATGGATATGCACGACCCTAACAAATACAAAGTGGGCGCCATGCTTCTGGACCTTGAGCATCCGGAGCATATTCTCTTTCGCTCTGATAACCCGATACTCGAGCCGGAAAAATGGTACGAGAACGACGGCAAACCAGGCGTGGTATACGCGTGCGGTGCGGTTATCATGGGCGACGACTTGCTTGTGTACTACGGCGGTGGGGACAAGATTATCGCTGTTGCCAAGACAAACATGCGCCGATTTGTCCGCAAACTGATGACACACCGCGAGGTCGAACTCGCTCCCGAGGTATACTAAAACAAGTATGTATGTAATACGCCGCAGTGAACACAATCCGCTTATCTCACCGGTTTCCGACCGGCAATGGGAGTCGCGCGGCACGTTCAACGGCTCGCCTATCAAACGCGGCGCTGTTACTCACCTTCTGTACCGTGCACTGTCGCGCCCCGACGCACTGATGTCGCCCGGCGGAGTCTCCTCGATCGGCAAAGCATTGTCGCTGGATGGAGAACACTTCCAAAACCGCAGACAGTTCATCACCCCAGAGGAAGAATGGGAAAAATACGGCTGCGAAGATCCGCGTGTCACTTTTTTTGAAGGCCAGTACATCATTTTTTATACCGCGCTCGGCGGCTTTCCATATGGCCCAGGCAATATCAAAGTTGCTCTGGCAATTTCTGACGACCTCGAAACGATACAAGAAAAGCACCTGGTGACCCCGTTTAATGCCAAGGCCATGACGCTGTTCCCCGAGCGCATCAACGGCAAGATCACGGTTATTTTTAGTGCGCATACCGACGAACCGCCGTCGCACATGTGCATCGCGCAATGCGACAAGCTCGAAGACCTGTGGGATATCAAGTTCTGGGAAAAATGGCACTCGGAAATCGACAGTCACATCATCAACCCGCTGCGCTTCCCTGAAGACCACGTCGAAGTAGGCGCGGCACCTATTAAAACCAAAGACGGCTGGCTCCTTATCTATTCCTACATCCAGAGATACTTCGATGGGGACAAGCGCGTGTTTGGCATCGAGGCGATGTTGCTGGGACTCACTGACCCACACACGATTGTAGGCGCCACCAAGGGTCCTATGATGGTCCCAGAGGCCAATTACGAGCAGTACGGTGTCGTACCCAACATTGTGTTCCCATCCGGCGCATTGCTCGAGAAAAACCGCCTCGATATCTATTACGGAGGCGCCGACACTATCTGCGCCAAAGCGTCGCTGAACTTGCCAGACCTTCTGGCCGCACTCATACCCGAGCGCCGCATCGAACTTGTCGTGCGCGCCAAAGAAAACCCGATCTTGCTCCCCATTCCTGAACATCCATGGGAAAAAAACGCGGTGTTCAATGCTGCAGCGATAGACCTCGGCGGCAAGATCCACATTTTGTACCGTGCCATGGGCGACGACAACACATCGGTCATCGGATACGCAGCCACCAAAAACGGCGTCAAGATAATCGACCGCGATCCTGAGCCGATGTACATACCGCGCGCCGACTTTGAGCTGAAAAAAGGCAGCCCGACCGGCAATTCCGGCTGCGAAGACCCTCGCATCACCCAAATTGATGACACTCTGTACATGGCCTACACCGCGTACAATGGTGTCGATAGCACCCGTGTTGCGCTGACCAGCATTTCCGTTGACGACTTCCTCAACAAACGCTGGAACAAGTGGTCTATGCCTGTCTTGACCACGCCTGACAACGTCAACGACAAAGACACTTGCCTCATGCCAGAGAAAATCGCAGGGCAATACATGCTGCTGCACCGCATCGACCCGCAGCTGTGCGCCGACTTCCTAGACACCTTGGACTTTACCAAAATGCGCCTCTCGCGCTGCATCGAAATCATGGGTCCGCGCCCCGGCTGCTGGGACAGCGTCAAAATCGGCATAGCAGCACCCCCTATTAAAACCGACAAGGGCTGGCTCCTTATTTATCACGGCGTTTCCAAGACGGCGACCTACCGCCTGGGCGCCGTGCTTTTGGACCTCCAGAATCCGTCTATTGTGCTTTCCCGTAGTGTTGATACCATTCTGGAACCGCTCTTGCCTTACGAGCGCATAGGCATCGTGCGCAATGCGGTGTTTTCTTGTGGGGTGGTGCTGCGCGGCGATAATTTATTTATATATTATGGCGGCGCGGACACCGTGCTCGGAGTTGCAAAGATGTCGCTGAAGAAACTGTTCAAGATTTTATTGCCGGAGAACCTTACTTAGATTTTATTTAACTGAATATACACATGAAGCCAAAAGTTATCATTTTTGACCTGGACGGCACTTTGGCAGAAAGCAAACAGCGCGTATCCGCAGAAGTGGGCGACCTTTTGAGTCAGCTCCTTCAGAAACACATGGTCGCGATCATGTCTGGCGCTACCTTTGGCCAGTTTGAAACACAGCTCTTGCCGTCTATTTCTGATGCGCCGCTGGAGCACCTGTACTTGTTTGCGGTCAACGGCGGACAATGTTTTGTATATAAAAACGGCACGTGGAACCCACAATACGACCACTCGTTCTCTGCTGCAGAAAGCGCCAACATTAAAGAACAAATAACTAAGGTCCTGCCCCAGATCGGGTTTGAGATGCCGCCCCAGCTCTGGGGGGAACAGATCGAGGACCGGGGTGCGCAGATCACCTTTTCGGCACTTGGACAGCAAGCGCCTTTGGCCGAAAAAGAGGCCTGGGCCCAAGCGCACGGCACAGTGCGCAAACAGCTTCGTGACGCGCTTGCAGCGGCGCTACCCGGATGCACCGTGGAAATGGGCGGCATCACCTCGGTAGACGTCACCCCTAAAGGAATCGACAAATCATTTGGTATCAAGCGCCTCGTGGAGCTCACCCAGATACCGGTTAGCGACATGCTGTATATCGGAGACGCGCTCGAAGAAGGCGGCAACGACTCTGTCGTTATAGCGACCGGAGTAGCCACCCACGAGGTCTTCAGCATCGCAGAAACCACCGGTATCATTGAGCGTATTATCGCGTTATAATAGAGCCATGAATCGCTACACACTCGCCATAGTACTGTTTGCTATTATCGTAATCGGTCTTATTGCACTTGTAGTTATCCCTGCTCCTGAACAAGCCCATGCCCCAACTGTGGCAACAAGCACGCCCGATATTACGACACCAGCCACATCAACGCCCACCACAACCCCTCAGGCATCGCTCCCCGACCTTATTACTGTCTCGAGCCCGCTGCCAGGCACAGTTATTCACAGCCCTCTTACAATCACAGGCAAGGCACGCGGAGGCTGGTACTTTGAAGCCTCTGCGCCAGTTGAGCTGCGTGACAGCGTAGGCAAAGTCATTGCGCAGGGTCATGTTGAAGCACAAGGCGACTGGATGACCGCCGAATATGTAACGTTTAAGGGCACACTTACCTTTACGGCACCAGCCACAAGCACCACCGGTACATTGGTACTCATGAACGACAACCCTTCTGGCCTTCCTGAAAATCAAAAAGAACTCGACATTCCGGTCAAGTTTAAATAAGAAGCCTGCATAGCGACACTACTCGCGACCTTCTACGCCCTGCTTAAGCCCTTCGGCCTTCCAGCCGATCAGGTTGGCCAATATCTGCACAAAAGACCCCGCTCCGGCGAGCGCCAAAAACAGGATCACGAACCACGCCCAAGGGAACAAAAAGTAGGCTCCGCAGATAATAAGCGAGCTCCACATCCCGATACACCACGGGCACTGCAAGAGGTCATATATAGTATGGCGCACCCCGCGGCCGATAGTGCGGATCTCGACTACGGCCTCGCCAGCCTCGTTGACCACCAATATTTTCTTCACAAACCACTCGCGAAAAAAGCGAGTGATTTTGTCATACACCACTAGCCGGGTGATGCGGAAACTTGCCAGCGCCATGAGCACTGCATCAAAGACCGAGACAGATGTCGGGAAGCCTCCCCGTTCTAGATAAATGGCATACAACACGCCCACCAGCACAAGCACAAAAAAGACCGAGAAGATAAAATTCCAAACGTTTTGGTCCTCATTAGGGCGATATGTGGTGTTCATGGCTGCAGTATACCAATTTACATGCCATTTTACCCAGTGGGAGAAAAAGTTTGTTTTGCGTAAAAAATGAGGCCAAAAAGCGCTTACTGTACATCATTTTTTGCAAAACTCTCGCCAGGCGCTTGCAAAGACGACAAAAAAGTTCTCGATTCCTTTATGCACAGTAAAATTTCACTCCCAATGGCTCATAATGTAAGTCCTGACCTAAATATTAGATTCATTATTAAGTTAAACTCAGCACTATGGCAATAACACAGAAAATCAAGAAGAGAAACGGAGAGATCGCCGATTTCCATCCGTCCAAGATCACGATAGCGGTCCAAAAGGCCTTTGCCGCAGTGCTGGGTGATAGCCACGAAAAGGACGCCATCGAGATCTCTCGCGTGGTCGCCGATTCTATCGACCTGAAGTTTGGCGCAACCGCTTTTATCCCCTCTGTCGAGGATATCCAGGACTTGGTAGAAAACGCCCTCATGGAGCGCGGATATTTCACCGTTGCAAAAGACTACATCATTTACCGCTACGAACACGCTAAAAAGCGCGAGGAAGAAAAGCAGGAAGTCGCCGAAAAGATCAGCGAAAATGCCCTCTCTATCACCAAGCGTGATGGCCGCAAAGAAAACTTTAGCGAAGCAAAGCTGACCAAGACCCTGACGCGCGCTGCGGCTGGTTTCGAGAATATCATCGACATACCCGGAGTCATTGTCCGTGTCCGCCAGGAAATGCATGACGGCATCAAGACCAAGGATATCCATGACGTGCTTATCATGATGGTACGCTCGATGATTGAGCGCGACCCGGCATATTCAAGCGTCGCAAGCCGCCTCTTGCTGGAGTCTATCTACCGCGACGTGTTCGGCACCTTCGACCACACCAATCTCGAGCAGGTATATAAAGAAGGGTTTAAAAATACCATTAAGTACGGTGTCGAGATCGGCCAGTTTGCCAAAGAGATGCTCGACTTTAACCTCGATATATTGGCAGACGCCCTTATCATCGAGCGCGACCGCGACTTTAAGTACCTCGGCCTCCAGACCCTGCTTGCCAATTACTTCTCGCGCGAGCACGGTACCCGCAAGCTGCTGGAGACCCCGCAGATCTTCTGGATGCGCGCAGCTATGGGCCAAGCGCTTGCCGAAAAGACCCCTGAAGAACGCGCCCGCTATGCGCTCGAGTTCTACGAAGTGATGTCGGGCATGTACTACACGCCATCTTCCCCAACGCTCTACCACGCAGGTCTCGCACTGCCACAGCTTTCATCATGTTTTCTCTCAACAGTTCCGGACGACCTCCACGCTATATTCAAAAACTACAGCGACAGCGCCCAGCTCCTTAAATACGCAGGCGGCCTGGGCGTCGACTGGACACCAGTGCGCGCAACAGGCTCGCTCATCAAGAAAACCGGCGTTGAAAGCCAGGGCGTTATCCCATTCCTGAAAATCGCCAACGACGTTACCATTTCTATCAACCGCTCGGGCCGTCGCCGTGGCGCTGCTGCTGTGTACCTCGAATACTGGCATGCCGACATCGAAGACTTTATCGACCTGCGCAAAAACACCGGCGACGAGCGCCGCCGCGCACACGACCTCAACACTGCGGTTTGGATCCCCGACCTGTTCATGAAGCGCATGCAAAACGACGAACAGTGGTCGCTTTTCTCCCCTTCTGACGCGCCTGACCTCCATGACTTGTATGGCAAAAAGTTCGAAGATCGTTATGCCGAATATGAAAAGATGGGCGAAGAAGGCAAACTCTCGCAATACCGCAAAGTCCGCGCTACTGACCTGTGGAAGAAAAACCTCACCAGCCTCTTTGAGTCGGGCCACCCATGGATCACCTGGAAGGACCCATCAAACGTACGCTCGCCCCAGGACCATGTCGGCGTTGTGCACTCGTCTAACCTCTGCACCGAGATCACGCTCAACACCTCGAGCAACGAGACCGCTGTATGTAACCTCGGCTCGATCAACATGTCAGCCTTTGTGAAGGACGGCGCATTTGACCGTGAGCTCGTCGCGCGCGTGGTGCCTATGGCAATGCGCATGCTCGACAACGTCATCGAGATCAACTTCTATCCGACCGAAGATACCCGCCGCTCGAACATGCGCCACCGCCCAGTCGGACTCGGTCTGCGCGGTCTCCAGGACGCCTTGTACAAAGCAGGCATCAACTTCGACACCGATGCAGCGGTCAAGTTCTCGGACGAGACTATGGAGGCTATTTCCTACCACGCTATCCTTTCTTCATCGCTCTTGGCCAAGGAGCGTGGCACTTACGAGACCTACAAGGGCTCCAAGTGGGACCGCGGCATCATGCCACAGGACACTATCGCCCTGCTCGAGATTGAGCGCGGCCAAAAAATCGACATTCCCCGCCACGAAACGCTCGACTGGCGCCTGGTGCGCGAAGCGGTTCGCCAATGGGGTATGCGCAACTCAAATACGATGGCCAATGCACCCACAGCCTCGACCGCAAACATCGCTGGCTGCTACCCAACCACCGAACCTATCTACAAAAACCTGTACGTTAAATCGAACATGGCTGGAGACTTTATGGTTGTCAACGACTTCCTCGTCGAGGACCTCAAAAAGCTCGGCATGTGGAACGAGGCGATGCTTGAAAAGATCAAGTTTTACGACGGATCTATCCAGCAGATCCTCGAGATCCCGGCTCCTTTGCGCGACAAGTACAAAGAGGCCTTCGAGATCGAACCGCAATGGCTCATCAAAGCAGCTGCATACCGCGGCCGCTGGATCGACCAGTCGCAGTCACTCAACATCTTTTACGGCGGAACATCGGGTAAAGTACTTTCCGAAATCTACCAGTACGCATGGTCATTGGGACTTAAGACTACGTACTACCTGCGCACAATGGGAGCATCACGCATTGAAAAGTCGACTGTAGGGCTTGCCAAGACTGGCGAAACTAACAAAGCAGACGCTCCTGCCAGCACAGAATCGGTCGTATCCGAGGTCGTTATTGACCCAACCCAGCAATCTATCCCTTCAACCGTGACCGTTGCAGCATCTGTATACGCAGCAGCAGCGCTTGTTGCCGAGCCGGTGGTCACCAAGGGCATTCCAACCTTCGGCCAGGCGCCTTTGGCAGCATCAGCTCGCCCAAAAATAGAGATGATCGGCGAGGTGTGTGAGTCGTGCTCTGCCTAAAGTTCAGTAAATAGGATAGAATATTCGTATTAGCAGTTTCTGAATCAACCCTATATCAGTATGTCCGAAATTACGCGAGCAACTCCAGTTGTCGAATACACCGGCCGCAAAGGCGGTATCATAAACGGTGCCAACGTCACTGACCCCAACAAGATCTTGCCGATGCGCTACCCATGGGCGCGTACGCATTACAAAAAGGGTGTTGCCAACAACTGGGTACCAGAAGAGGTATCCATGCAGCAAGACGTCGAGTTGTGGAAGAAGCAGGGCGCACTTTCCGAAGACGAGCGCCACATGATCTTGTGGAACCTCGGGTTTTTCTCGACTGCGGAGTCGCTTACCGCCAACAATCTCGTTTTGGCAATTTACCGCCATATCACCAACCCTGAATGCCGCCAGTACTTGTTGCGCCAAGCTTACGAGGAAGCAGTGCACACGGACACATTCATCTACTGTTGCGACACGTTGGGACTCAACCCAGACGAGATCTACAACATGTACCTCGACGTGCCGTCTATCACGGCCAAGGACGAGTTTGTGACAGAAATGACACGCTCGGTATTTGACCCTAACTTCACAACCGAGGGTGTCGCAAACACGCAGGCCTTTGTGCACGACCTGGTGGGCTTTTACGTCATCATGGAAGGCATCTTTTTCTACGCAGGATTTGCGATGATGCTGTCCATGCTACGCAAAAACCGCATGGTAGGCATCGGCGAGCAGTTCCAGTTTATCTTGCGCGACGAGTCGGTCCACCTGGCCTTCGGCGCAGACCTCATCAACACCATCGTTAAGGAAAACCCAGACATCTGGACGCCCGAGTTTAAAACCGAACTCACCAATAACATCATGCGCGCAGTCGAGATCGAGCACATGTACGTCGACGACACGCTGCCGCGCGGCATCGTCGGCCTTTCGCCTAACACCATCAAGCAGTATGTCGAGCACATCGCCGACCGACGCCTCGAGCGCATCGGTTTGGAGCGCAAATACCACAAGGACAACCCATTCCCTTGGATGTCAGAGATCATCGACATGCCCAAAGAAAAGAACTTCTTTGAAACCCGCGTGACCGAATACAAAACCGGCGAACTCGATTGGTAAGGAAAATAAGTGTTCCCTTAAAAAATTACCGCCGACCCTGAGGTCGGCGGTTTTCGTTTGGGTATTTGATTTTATCGACCAGCAAGCCTATGGGTATAACGCCCACACCCAGAAGGAGGAGCGATCCCCAAATCAAGTAACTCAGGTCCATAACACACTCCAGGTACTAGAAAGGTCTTCGTATTTTGTACTCTTTTGGCCCTGAAGTGTCAATTAAAGCTTCAGAGAACGCTCGACACGATACTCGCCTGCTTGAGTGCGCAAAATATGGAGAGCTAGCGCAGGGACGCCCAGCTGTTGCCCAAGTCCTTGGGCAATAGAGCGCGCATAGGTGCCTGACGAGCAGGATATCTTGATAGTGGCACATGGGAACTCGCGGTCGCCATTGGCGCGCAGCACCCGCTTCCAGCCGCGCATGATCTCCTCTTGTCGGAAGTCGCCCTGGACCTTCTCGATCCCTGACTCGATATAGTTAAACAGCGCAGGCTCCTCAATTTTGTATACGCCCTGAAGCTCGATATCATAAATGGTCACGGTCCGACGCGGCAGCACGATGGTGCTGATAGAGCCCAGCCGCGCCCACTCGAACAGAGACTTGCCCTCGACTGCTTTCGATGAAAACGGCGGATATTCCTGCGACACTGGCCCGCGGAATTCGTTGAGGACTTTGGCAATTTCAGCTTTAGTAATGTCAGCCGGGTCACCATGTTCGACTACCCGACCAAGCACATCGTAGGTGTCGGTTGAAAAGCCGAACAGCACATCGAGCACGTACTCCTTGTTCATCTCGAGGTATGCGTCGCGCATCTTGTTGGCCGAGCCAACCAAACACACCAACACACCCTCGGCCATCGGATCTAAACGTCCGGCATAGGACAGCACTTCCGACTGGTATTCTGGCTTGGCGACGCGCAAGCGCTCGAGGCACTCGCGGGGCGTTTCGCCCAGCTGTTTATAGAGATTCAGGACGCGGCCGGTCCTCATCGGTTTGCCTTTTGATTTTTCGGTTTTGTCATCCATGGAAGAGTTTTGTGCAAGCATAAGCGATTTGTTTCTGTTACAATACCGCACATGGAGTCTGAGGGCAAAAATAATGCCAAAAAAGAGAAAATCGGCACCCAACCGTACAAGGGTGTGCGCGATTTTTACCCCGAAGACCAAACTCTGCTCAACTACATATTGGCGACCGAGCGCGATGTATGCCGACGTTTTGGGTACGAGGAATACCACGCATCCATCCTCGAACCTGCAGAGCTCTACCGCGGAAAAGGCGCCGACAATGAAGAGATAATAAACGAACAGACATACACCTTTATGGACCGCGGCGGCCGCGAGGTAACATTGCGCCCCGAGATGACACCAACCGTGGCACGCATGCTGGCAGCCCGCCGAAGGGACCTAGGCTTCCCTCTGCGCTTGTTTTCGACGCCGAACCTCTTCCGGTACGAGGCAACACAGCGCGGCCGTCTACGCGAGCACTGGCAGCTCAATGTCGACCTCTTTGGATCGGACTCGCTTGCAGCTGATGCCGAGATCATCTCAATTGCCCATGCATTGTTTATGGCCTTTGGCGCGTCCCAGAGCGATTTTGTGATCAAACTCGGCAGCCGCAGCTACCTAAATGCCTTGGCAGCAGAACTGGGGCTCAGCGAAGAGAATACTCGCGCCATGTTTGCACTGCTGGACCGCAAAGACAAAATGCCCCAGGAAAAATTTGAGGCCGACATGGAAGCAATCGGTGTGCCTCTCGGCAAGATCTCTGCAGATAACCCGCCGGAGGATGTGGCGGCTGTGCTGACGCTTTTGAGCGAAAGCGGTATCGATAACGCCGTGTTTGACCCATCGATTGTTCGCGGCTTTGCCTATTACACCGGCGTCGTGTTCGAGGTATACGATACCCACCCTGAAAACAAGCGCGCACTGTGCGGCGGCGGCCGGTATGACAACCTCACCAAGCTCTTTGATGACGAACGAGTACCAGCTGTCGGGTTTGGACTTGGCGACGTGACCGTCGGCCACTTTTTGGAAGTGCGCGGACTCATCCCGCCATACCTACCCTCGACACGCGTCTACTTGGCAGTGCCATCCGAGGTGCATGTTGCCACAGTGCAAGCGCTCGCCCACGAGCTGCGCCAACAAGGCGTCACTGTGGCGATAGACTTTGGCGAAAAAAAGCTCTCTGACCAGATCCGTCAGGCCTCTAAACATAAGATCCCTTATTTGATCGTAGTTGGCGACACCGAGGCACAGACCGGCACCTTTGTTGTGCGCAACCTGGCAACTGGCAGCGACACTACACTCAAGCGCGAGCAACTGGCACCGTTTTTCACCACCCTATAGTTTTGCTGTAATCCTTTTCTGATTTAATGTCTGGTGTATGCGTAAAATAGTATTCGACATCGAAACAATCGGCGAGCTGCGCAATGGTGACCTTTCGCAACAGGAGGTCACTGTAGTTGGCATCCACGACTCTAAAACAAACGAATACATGTCGTTTACCCAGGCCGAGCTGCCCAAGCTGTGGCCAATTTTTGAAAGCGCCGATATACTCATTGGCTACAACTCGGACCACTTCGATATCCCGATCCTTAACAAATACTATGCGGGTGACCTAACTAAAATTAAGAGCGTGGATATCCTCAAGGAAATCCGCGCGGTCTTGGGCCGCCGTCTCAAGCTCGACAACATCGCCGAAGCAACGCTCGGCAAGAAAAAGTCTGGCAACGGGCTCGAGGCCCAAGACTGGTGGCGCAACGGCGAGTTCGACCGGGTGCGCGACTACTGCCTCGACGACGTGAAAATAACCAAAGAGGTATACGACTATGCTCGCAAACACAAAGCGCTGAAGTACCGCGACTACGACGGCCCGCGCGACATCAAGCTCGACACCAGCAAATGGGAAAAAATCGATGAAGAAGGTCCGTCCCTCACCCACACGCTGCCTTTTTAGAAAAGAAAAAACCCGCGCTTTGCAGCGCGGGCCTAGTTTGTTTGATCCTAAAGTTCTTCAGCGTCCCAGGTGACGTCGGACTCCCAGCCAGATTTATTATAGTAAATAGCAAGGTCGAAATTCTTGCCGCGAAACTCGATACACCGCATCAAGCGGCCAGCAGCATCGCGTGCCTGGTCATCGATATTTTTTGGTGGCTCTATCTCAACACTCATCAAACTGGAAGGTTTGAGTTTGTGTACATCAAGAGCTTTCGCAAGGTGGACCTTGTCGCTCTCTGTCAGCAAGTCACAGTTTTCTACTTCCGAAAGATCCACAGACTCTGGCATTTTCCCCTCCTGAGTTGTAGTGAACGTTCTTTACCATTATACACCCAAAGGTGGTATTTGTCAAGTATATATACCCCTGTGATATACTGTGCCACATAGCCCTCTTATAGATATAAATGACCATATGAAAAGCGAATACGTACTTCCTATCACCATCGTTATTGCAGGCCTCCTTATCGCAGGTGCGGTTTTTTTGACCGGCAAAGGTTCGGTTAACCCAACAACAAGCGGCGACACCGCGACCCAATTGGCGCAAAAGGCTCCCCCAGTTACTGCAGCGGACCACATTTTGGGCAACCCAAACGCGCCGATCAAAGTCGTCGAGTACATGGACCTCGAGTGCCCACACTGCAAGGTATTCAACACCACCATGCACCAGGTCATGGACTTCTATGGCCAGTCAGGAAAAGTGGCATGGGTACAGCGCCCACTCCCCCTCGCTCAGATCCACTCTAAAGCACCAAAGGAAGCAGAGGCAGCAGAATGTGCAGCAGAGATCGGCGGCAACACTGCATACTGGGCATTTACCGACAAAGTGTTCGAAGTAACTCCGTCTGAAAACGGACTCGACTTGGCACAGCTCCCGGTCATTGCAGGACAAATCGGTCTTGATACGGCCAAGTTCAATACCTGCCTCAACAGCGGCAAGCATGCAGCAGGTATCCAGCAGAGCTACACCGACGCTATCGCAGCAGGCGCTCAAGGCACACCGTTTATCCTCATCTCCTTTAACGGCGGCGTCATCCCACTGGAGGGCAACCAACCATACGACTCGATGCGCGCAGCAATTGACGCAGCTTTGGCACAGGTCCCGGCATCAGCTACTGCCTCAACAACTGCTCAGTAGTATCTAAAAATAAAAAAGGAGTACACTAGGAACTCCTTTGATTGGGGACAAGCACCTCGAGAACTGTTAGTCCGAGCTCCTCCAAAATTTGGCTCACAATACGTGGGCCATATTTTGTACGGGCTTTTTGAAGTGATTCGCACCACGTTTTTTGGAAGTCATCTTTTTCTTCTTGTGTGACCTTTGCAAAGCCCAAACATTCCTTCATAAGAGCCGTGCCAGCGGCTTTAATACACAGGTTCGCTTGCTCCCATACATGTGCCCGTGCCTTACAATAGTCGATAGACTGATTTTTCCGCGACATGTACTTCCCTCAAGTTTGTTTACATTGAATTGGATATCTAAGCGAAACTTTACTATAAATTTTTATTTGGTCAATAGACTTCTCTACCGGTCAATAAAGTCTTTTTCCGGAATATCCTCGTCAATCAGACCGAGGCGATAGATATCAAAAGAGTTTTCCCCTTCGAACATGTCAGATGGATTCGGGAGGAAGACTCTTTTGCGTTTCAGATCTGCGGTTGTGTCTTTGATCAGGCGATGAAAGAGCTTGAACTCTTCGCCGCACTTGGAAAAGTCGATGACATACTTGCGCATCTGCGACGAGCCGTCGGCATTACGCGACTTTTTGCATTCGTACACGATAAAGCGCCGCACCGGCTGCTTGTATCGCGCAGTGACTGTGTAGTAATTAAATATCGCCTGCACAATAAACAATGCTTTGCTGGCGCCGAGCTTGGTGAATGATTCGACAAACTTGTGGTCGACAATGTCCAAAGCGCCCTTTTCTACCTTGGACTCGACAACAAGGTCTGACACTGCCTTAAGCGGCAGCGGTAAGCCTTTAACGGTCACTGTGCCCTTAACCTCGACCCCGACCACTTTGTACTTGGGCGGTCGATCCAGATAAAACGATATCGCCTGCACATATTCTTTTTGCATGGAAAGACGCTTGGCTTTTTGAGCCTTGCGGGTTTTGGCAACGCCAAAGTTGATCTCGAAGTCTGGCACGCTCTGCAGATATTGCAGGCCCAGCGCCTCGGCACCTGCCTTGTCTATGCCGCCGTAATAGTGCTGCAAGGCAATATGGCCCGCGCGCCCCACAATGGACGAAGGTGACGACGGGGTGTCGTATATTTCTTCCACATAGCGCTTGTACCAAGCCAAAGGGTTGCGCAGATATGACATGAGCGACGAATGGCTCCAATGCTTGATAGGTAGTGGTTTGTTGGGTCCCCGCGACATACGGCAAGTATAGCAAAAACCACCCTTTCGGGTGGTTTTTAATAGTTGTTTAGTAGCTCCGGAGTCTCTTTGCTTTTTCGTGGGTGCGGATGCGTTCGAGTGCTTTTGCCTCGATCTGGCGGATGCGTTCGCGAGTAACGCCAAACTTCTTGCCCACCTCTTCGAGTGTATGGTAAATGCCGTCTTCAAGGCCGTGGCGGAGTTTCAGAATTTCGCGCTCTTTAGGAGACAACTCATCGAGGATTTCCTTGAGCTGGTCGGCCAAAATGCGGCGAGCCACTTCCTGGTCAGGACCGAGGATTTTATCGTCCTTGATGAAGTCACCCAAAACCGACTTGCCGTCGTCGCCGTCGTCCGAGCCCACTGGGCTTTCGAGCGACACTGTATCTTGGTCGATCTTTTCGATCTGGTAGATCTTTTCAACGTCAACTCCCATCTCAAGCGCGATTTCGTCGGCCAAGGGGTCGCGGCCAAGTTCCTGCGACAGGCGGCGCGAGACTTGCTTGTATTTAGCGATGGTTTCCACCATATGGACCGGGATACGGATAGTGCGTGACTGGTCCGCAAGCGCGCGCGTGATAGCCTGGCGGATCCACCAGGTGGCATAGGTAGAAAATTTGAAGCCCTTGGTAAAGTCGAATTTCTCGACAGCCTTAAAGAGCCCGAGGTTACCCTCTTGGATAAGGTCGAGTAGCGTGAGGTCTGGTGAGCGTCCTACATACTTTTTAGCGATAGACACCACGAGGCGGAGGTTTGCGCGCCACAAGAGGTTCTTGGCCTCCATGTCGCCTTCGGTGATGCGCTTGGCCAAGTCACGTTCTTCCTGACCAGAAAGGAGCGGATACTTGCCGATCTCGCGCAGATACATCTGGATAGAGTCATATTGCGAGTCCGAGCGGGCGTAGCCTTTTTCTGGCACGTCTTCGACGATCTCGAGCATGCCGCCGCCTTCGAGCACGTCGATGTGTGCGGTTGCCAAACGGTCGTATAGGTCTTCAAGGAAAGTGACGTCGGTCTCGATATCAGGAAAGAGTTTCAGGATTTCGTCGTAGGTAATAAATCCGCGGTCGCGACCACGCGCCATCAACTGCTCTGCCTTCTTTTCGAGGTCATGCGCGCGCTTGGTGGCCTTTGGGTTTGCCTTGGGTGCTGGCGCGGCCTTTGCGGCCTTTTTTACAGCTTTTTTAGGCGCAGAAGCGACACGGCGTTTAGCCGCAGTATCACGGAACTTTTTGGCTTGCCCTACATTGTTGCGGACCTTGGGTGCAACAGCTTTACCCGCCACTTTGCGCTTTGCCGCAGGGCGGGTAGCTTTTGAGGCTGCCTTCTTTTTAACGACCTTTTTTGGTTTTGCCATTTTTTATAGTTATACCAGAAATCATCTACTTTCGCAATCCTTCCTGCCGGCGTTTAAGCTCTGATAAACGTTTGAGTAAATCCTGGGTTTGGTCAGCCGGAGCGCTGCGCAATTCTATCTGCAAAGCCCGCAAATCTTCATCTATTATCCCGCGTTCGATCGATTGCAAGACAGATTGCACGGCCTCCCCTTCGTCAGCTGCCAGCGCATCAAAAGCAAAACGCAATGTTTCTGCTTCGTTTACAGTGGCCTCGAGTATGGCAGCGACGCGAGCCGCGCCAAACAATGCCTGTACATGAGCAACTTCCGGAGACTCGGGCGAGAAGTGATATAACAACATTGCCGCAGCGCGTTCGTGCGAAGGCATGTCTATAAGTCCACCCGTACCTCCATTTGGCTCCAATTGGGGTGAAGGTTGCGTGAATGAAGTGTTTTGCGCCCGGGCACGCTTGATCAGTTCGGCGTGCACTGCCGCGTCTGGCACGCCCAGCCGGCTGGCGACTATCGAAACAAAATGCGCCTGATCGATTTTGCTTCCCACCGCCGCAATAAGGGGCAGCACTTGCAGTTCGACCACCCTCTTGTAGTCTCGCTCATCGCGCGCAGTGGGGCGCAATATATCTAAGAAAAATTCGACGGCTGTTTTGGACGCACGCACAGCTGCCTTGAGGCTGTCTGGGTTTTCGCGCGCGATATCGGCAGGATCCTTCCCTGCTGGGAATGTAGGGACCTTTACGTCAAAGCCGGCAAGCAGGGCCATTTCGGCAGACTTCAGCCCGCTGCGCACACCAGCCGCATCGGCATCAAGCGCCAAGACCAGCCGCTTTGAGGCCTTGCCGAGCATCGTGAGATGTTCGGGCGTTAATGCTGTACCTGACAGCGCCACGGTAAACGGGAGTCCCGACTGATGTGACAGTACAACGTCAAATTGCCCCTCGACAAGCAAAATGCAGTCTGCTTTGCGGATAGCCTGGCGCGCCTTGTCGTAGCCGTACAATGTGCGCGACTTTTTAAACAGCGGGGTCTCGGGCGAGTTCACGTATTTTGCGGGCTCGGAATCTTCTTTGGTGCCAGGCACCTTTTCGAAATACCTGCCAGAAAATGCAATGACACGGCCACCCGCATCAGCTATCGGAAACATGATGCGCCCGCGAAAGCGGTCATATACTTCGCCCGGTTTTTTTTCGGACTTGGCCGCAAGTCCCGCTTCGGCGATCTCGTCTTTGGTAAACCCGATCGAGTGCAAGTGTTTTGCGGCATCTTCCCATGAGGCAGGCGCGTAGCCCAACCGCCACACTGCACGCGTCTCATCGGTGACTGCGCGGCCGCGCAAATATTCTTGCACGTCAGCGCGCTTAGCGAGCACCGACTCAAAGTACGACGTGGCAGCTTCGCACACATCATATAGGCGCTCATGTTGGTCTTTTTGTTCCGGTGTCTGCGGAGCGACTCTTCGCTCGAGCTTGATGCCGGCCTTTTCGGCAAGCTGTCGCAGCGCTTCGGGGAATTCGATACCCTCTACCTTTTGGACAAAGGTAAAGATGTCGCCTCCTTCCCCGCAACCAAAACATTTATAGGTGCCGCGGTCGGGTGACACATAAAACGACGCCGTTTTTTCCTTATGGAAGGGGCACTTGGCGCGCAGGGTCCTGCCGGCATGTTCGAGCTTTACATAGCTGCCGATTATGTCGGCGATATTGAGCTTGTCTTTTATCTCCTGCACCTGCGAGTCCATAATGCCTCCATTGTAGCTTTTTTATGGTCTGTGGCACCTGTTGACTACGCCAGACAATTGTCATACCATATTCATGTTCGTTGATTGGAGATTGGAATACCATGTTGGGAAGAAATAACGGCGAGGCACCCCTCGCTGACAACACCCCCTCTTCGGAGCCTGTTCAAAAATCGAACGGGACGTATCCAGCCGGGGTTCAGGCAGTATGCGAGGATATGCAGAAAATCCTCGCTAGTGCGGGCAAACGTTTGCTCTGCAATGAGGCGCCGCCAGAAACAATCCGCGACGAAGCTCTTGCAGGTATCGCCTTTCGAAGAAAGAAGATATACGAAGGAACGATTGACCCAAAGATGGTCAAACAAGGTCTCAAAATGATGGGGCTGGAAGAGCTCTTAGTCTAGAACGCACAAGGCCGTCCATTTCTGGACGGCTTTTTTATTATCCGAACCCAGTTTGACGTTTATCTGGGATGCTTATATGGTTGTGGGGATAGTTCTTACCG
>JAQBQX010000003.1 GCA_028286785.1 Candidatus Adlerbacteria bacterium | reverse complement strand
AAGTGTGCCCTTATCCTGGACGTAAGTGTTCCCTTAAAAAAACACCCGCGCTGTAAAGCGCGGGTTTTTATTAACTGAACATCTGCTCATCAAAACGTATTCTTTCGAGCAGCAAGTAGTAGATTTTCTCATTATGATGCCGGGAAGAGACCACGCGGGAACGGCCATCGACCCAGCGCACGCTCGTTGTAAAAGCCTTAAGTTCCGTATTCGCCGGCAATTTCTCAGAGGTAATGCGTATATTGTTACCCATTTCCCCTTCTGCCGTATAGAGCGAGACTTCGTTCGGAAGTTTGAATGGGTTGAGTTTGATAAATGCATCAACCTCCTCATGAGGCTCCCACTCACATCGGACCCCCTCGACTAGCTTGCAGAAAGCCGGGACAAAGTACCATGGTTTTTTTAGTGCTGCATTTTCGACCCAGCGTAAAGGATAGTTACCTAGATAGATTGCCCTATACGACTTATCGCTCGGTACCTGAGACTTCCCGAGCAACGGACGAAATTTGACCCATGTCCCAATTTCTTTTGGGACATTCTCATATTCGACTGACATTGCACTACCCTCCTACTTCCACCCGTGAGCGTAGCACAACGACAAAGCCGCGCAAGATGCGCGGCCAAGGGAACACTTACGTCTGGGATTTGCCAGACGCTTATTTAACGTCCACACCCATCGAACGGGCTGAGCCGGCAACAATGCTCATAGCAGTTTCGAGGCTGTTGGCGTTGAGGTCAGGCATCTTTTTCTCTGCGATCTCCTTTACCTGAGCCTTAGTCAAAGCGCCCACCTTAACGGTGTTTGGCTTGCCGGAACCCGACTCCTTGCCGAGGGCCTTGAGGATGAGACTTGAGACCGGAGGGGTCTTGAGGATAAAGTCGTACGAGCGGTCCTCATAGACGCTGATCTCAGCTGGGACGAGGTCACCGCGCATGTCCTTAGACGCCTCGTTGAAGCGCTTTACGAACTCGCCGATGTTGATACCAGCGGGGCCGAGCACCTGACCCATAGCTGGGGTGAGCACTGCAGCGCCGCCTGGGGCGATAATCTTGATTTTCTTGGTTATTTTCTTTGCCATATAGGTGTGGTGATACTACCTTAATTATATTTGGGCCGCAAGCTGCGGCATTAAGAATATATAGTCGCTTTGCTCCTTATATTCTTTTAACTATATGCGCTTGATTTGGAGGAAATCGAGCTCAACTGGAGTCTCGCGGCCGAACATCGCCACCATGACTTTGACCTTGCCGCGAGCCTCGTCCACTTCGCCCACTTTACCGTCAAGTTCCTTAAACGGACCGTCGACAATAACCACCGAGTCGCCTACCGAGAGGTCGATAGCATGCTTAACCTGGCCTTCCGATGCTTCCATGCGGCCCAAGAGCTCGTCGACTTCCGACTGCTTAAGCGGCACTGGGTTAACGCCCGAACCGACGAAGCCTGTTACGCGCGGCGTGTTGCGCACAACGTACCACGACTGGTCGTCCACGATCATCTCTACCAATACGTAGCCTGGGAAGACCTTTTCCTCTTCCTCGACACGGCGGCCGCCCTTGATCTTGATAGTGCGCTCGGTTGGTACCACAACGCTGAATATTTTGTTTTGGAGCCCCAATGACTCGATACGCTGCTTGAGGTTACGCGCTACTGCGTTTTCATACCCGGCATAGGTATGAATCGCGTACCATGCTCGCCCAACGCTACTGTCTTGTTTAGCCATAAAATATTGTGGAGAAATTTAGATAATGCGGCGCAGAGCTGCTGCAAGAACGTAATCCCACAGTCCGAGATACACAGCTGTTGCAAGCGAAATAACGATAACCACAGCCGTATACATAATAGCCTGGCGACGTGATGGCCAGCTGACATGTCGCATTTCTGCACGGACTTCTTGAAGATATTTAGGCATACAAATGTTGATTTTTTGGCATTTTTAAAAGGCCTTTCGGCCCCTGGTAGATATATAGTACCCTACCCCTTCACATGAGTCAATGCATACGAAAAACCGCCCAATTGGGCGGTTTTTATCATATTTCGAAATACTTATCGGATCTCGTACGTCACTGAGACGTCGTCGGTAGTCTTGTTCTGACCCACCGATATAGCCGGCGCGCTTTGTGCTACAGCATCCAAGTTAGCGGTACCTGCAGACTTGTAGGCCATCGGGTAGACTGGGCCGCCAGAGTTTTCATTGAACGACACCACGCGTACCAATGTGACACCGAGCTGCTTGGCGAGCACTTCTGCTTTTGCTTTTGCATCTGCAATGGCTTTGTCACGAGCTTCGTCCTGACCTTGGTTTGGATTATCGAAAGTAAAGTTCAATCCAGAGACTTCGGTAGCGCCCTTGGTGCCTACGCCCGCCAAGAGGTCGCCCGCCTTAGCCGTATCGCGAACCTTTACGGTCGTCGATTGGCGCACCTCATAGCCACGCAGCACCTGCTTGCCGCCTGGGCAATAGCCGTTGGTACAAACCTGGTTGGTATAGTCGTATTGAGGATTGATAGCATAGTCGCTGGTCTGGATATCTTTTTCATCAACACCTGCAGACTTGAGGTATGCGGTTACAGCATTGATCTTGGCTGTTGCGTCCGCCTGCGCGGCAGCAACAGTGCTCTTTTCAGAAACGACTGAAAAGTTGAACGTTGCGATGTCCGGCGTCGAGAAGCTTTCTCCGTGGCCAGAAACAGAAATAGTATTAGCAGCCGAGATGCCTGCACCGATGTAGCGCAAGTTCATCAACCCTGCAAGAGCCTGAATAGTCAAAAACACTCCGAGCGCAATAACGGCGACAAACAGCGCCTTGCGCAGCCTTTCCCCTGTTGGACCCTCAAATGGCATGCCTTCCATACATTAATATACGTGAAAAAATAATGAGAACCTCTACACATTATACAGACGTTACTTGACCTGGTTTATTACCGCATTGAACTGCGCTGCAGGAAGCGCGCCTGAAACCGGTATCTGTTTGCCGTTGCCGTACACAACTGTAAATGGCGTACCATTGCCGCCGTTGTTCATAGCGTCTTGGGCCTCGGCGTCTATGCGTGCCTGATATTTTTTACTTGTCGTGCAGGAATTATATTGGGTCATGTTTGCACCCAACGACGTTGCGATTTTGGTATATAGCGCTGGACCTATGTTTGCCTGGTCGTTAAAGACAGCGTCCGCAAACTTCCAGAAACCGTCATTCCCTTTTTGCTCAGCGATACACTCAGCTGCGTTTGCAGCCTCTTCAGCATGCGGATGGATCTGGTAGAGCGGGAAATTGCGCATCACCCACGCGATCTGGCCGTTTGAACTTTCAACAATATTTTTGATAGTCGGGTACACCATCGAGCAGTATGGACACTGAAAGTCCGAGTATTCCACCAGCACGATAGGTGCAGTTGGCGAGCCGATGATATGGTCGTCTTTGTTTGGTGCAACTACCGCGACATTTGTTGGCAAGTTTTGTCCTGCCTGCTGCACTGCGGCACCGGTCTCGGCATTCTGAGCATGAGTATTGGTAAATATAATTGCAGTGGCAATGAGCACGCCGGCAATGATGATAGCTACCGGCTGCGTGATTTCAAATTTTTTGGTGTCAGACATCACACCACTATACCTTAATTTTTTGGCTGCTGCAGTTTCTCTATATCCTGCATGAGTTTCTTGAGTCCTTCATGTATTTCAGCGAGTGTTTTGGTGTCCCCTGCCTCTTGAATAGCAGTGGCTTTTTCCTCTTCGGACATCTCTTCGACGTCTTCCTGAATTTCGTCGACGTCCTCTTGGATCTCCCCAACATCTTCAGCGATTTCTCCGACATCCTCCTGCATTTCCTCGACGTCTTCCTGGATTTCGTCGATGTCTCCTTGGATCTCGTCGATGTCGGCCTCCACTTCCTCGAGGCTCTGCGTGGTGTAGTTAACGGTCATCTGAATAAACAGCGACAGGTAGATTGCCTCGAGCGATACAAGCGTCGTCAAAATAAGCAACATGCTGTTGAACTCGACATAGCCCTGGTAGGACAGGCCAAAGCTCGCAATAAAAATTATTGTGTGGATGACGATAGACAGCGGCGAACCGATGGCACGGGTAATAGCGAGTGCCGTGTCTTGGAATGGATGCTTGTTTTTCTTTTTCTCTGCCATGCTATATGTAATAACATACTTTTTGGAGAATAGAGATGGGTGATCTGACGCCTTGCGTCATGCACTACCCAAACGGTACGCAACAAAAACAACAATTTAGTTAGATACGGTAAAGTGAAGGTCTTTCTGATATCGTGCGCTTAGCTCCTGGGAAGAGGAAATTTGCTCGATGACATTACAAGTTAGGTTGTAATACTCTTTTCCAGTGGTAGGTTTTGTAGGTGTATATTCAAACAAAACCGAAGCGCCAACTGCAGCGGTTTGGTCAGGCAAAAAACTACCGCCTCCCGAAGATCCCATAAACGGCACGCCATTTGGGCCACTGAGTTCTGTCCACAAACCAACATTACAGCTATATCGCAAAGTAGTTGCTGTATCATCGGTTGCAACAAGCGCCCAGGTGCCCTTTTCTCCGGCACGCAATGCAATGGGTCCCGTAAGTGAAGCGATTACAGGTGGGTTATTTTTCACAAATCCAGTTGTGTCGACTGTAAATTCTGGACTGTAGCTTATATAGTTTTTAGATTCTTGGATGAGCTTGTTGGTTGCGTCTGAATACAGCGGTACGCACTCGCCTTTCACATTAGGGTCGCATCCGATACTCAAGCCTTGCGGTGAGAAGTACCCCAAGTCTGCCTTAATCCTGTATTTCTCTCCCGCTTTAAAATTGTCTACATTGCCCTTCAGATAACTGTCGAGTTTGAAAGATGTGGAATTTAATTGGTCGCCATCGCCTAAACTTACCACAACTTCATTTTTAGAATTTACAATAAGAAATTTCATCGCGAACCCTTTAAATTTACTTTGCAGGGCTATTGATACAGGACTCCAGCTCACATTGGATGTCGAATTTACAGAAATAACCTTGTCTTTTGTGGGTGATGTAAAAGTAAGAAACCCGGCCCCAGATTGGGTGCCTGCAGCAGAATTAGATGAAGTCTGAATCGGCGCCCTGGCGCTATCGCTAGACAAGGAAGTCTGCGTATCTTCCGACTGCATTTCAACGGGCTGAGTAATGTTATGGTGCTTAAAATAATACACTCCGCCGCCAAACATGATGCCTGCAGCGACTATGGCCACCACAAGCAAGTTTATAAAACCTGATTTCATATTCATATATAGCAATAAGTATACTCCCCTAATTTGGGTGGCCTGACGTTTTGCATCATGCACTACCCCAATGGCGCGCGACTTGCTTTCGATTCCCAGTGGCAGGGTGGCCCGATACTTCGTATCGTGCACTACCCAAGTGACAAGCAACAAAAAGGCCGACACTTTGTCGGCTTTCTTGTTAAAAATGGGTGGCCCGATATTTCATATCGTGCACTACCCAAAAATATAGTCGCTGCGCTTCTTATTTTTGGGTGCCTACTGGGAATCGAACCCAGATTGCGAGTTCCACAAACTCGAGTGTTGACCTTTACACCATAGGCACCATACGCGAACGTAGTTTTTATACCACAGTTTGCCTTAAACGTGTATCTTTACGATAACACTTTGTTGCCTCGGCGGCGCACCACCATCGACGATACGTATGCCGAAGCGATAAAGACAATACTCACGACACCGGTAAACACCTCGGGCACTTCGTGGAAGAGGCCTACGAACATACATACCGACAGCGCGCCAATTGCCCAGTATGCGCCGTGCTCAAGATAGATAAGCGTGTCGAGCGTCCCCTGCCGCACAAAGTAGACGGTAAACGTACGCACAAAGTACGCGCCGATACCGAGACCAACCACAATGACAGGAAGCAGTGTCGTCAGGGCAAATGCGCCGATAACACCGTCGAGCGAAAAGGCTGCGTCGAGCAAGTTAAGGTATGCAAACAAAGCAAAGCCTGCCTTGGCCACATTATGCGCCGAACTATCCAAGACACCCGTCAGTCCGTCCATTAATGTATAGAGCACGATACCGATGACGCCTGCCCCGAGCACGTTCCCCCCTTCGACAAGCGAGTCGCAGATCAATAGCACAATAAGTGCAACGGCTGCTTCAAACGCGTACATCTGGCCGAGGCGCGCGAGCGGACGCTCGATAAAACGGATCCAGTGCACTTCCTTTGCTTCGTTAAAGAAGTAGCGCAGCGTAACCATAAGCAGGAACGCCCCGCCGAACGCTTCAATAGTGATGCGTGACTGCTCCAAGAGGTGCGAATATTCTATCGGGTTGTAGAGCGCAAGCTGGGCCACTATCCACGGCGACATGCCGGCAGCCACGGCCACAATGATTGCTGGCAGCACGACGCGAGTGCCTACAACGGCAATGAGCATGCCCCAAGTCAGGAAGCGCTGCTGCCACTTGGGTGACATTTTTTGAAGTACGGTCGCGTTGATGACGGCGTTATCAAATGACAAAGACGTTTCGAGAACCGAAACCAAAAATGCCAGAAAAAACGCGCTCGCCCCTCCCCACCATCCGACAGCCGCCAGAAGCGCCGCCGAAACAATCATCGGTAAAATAAATATTTGCATGGGGTTTATAGTAGCATTTTTGGCAACAAAAAATCCCCTTTCGGGGAAATTTGTTTACTAACGACGGAAAACTAGTTGGTGATAGTAACCGTAACTGTGCCAACGGTCGTATCAACTGGAGCGCAGGATGCAGCACTCGCACAACTTGCAGACTGATTTAATTTTACTGTATATGTTCCGGGTCCTTTATATTCGTGGCCGACATTTTTATTTGATTTTACATATAGATTTACCCTATCTGATGTACCATCTCCATAATCCACCGTGTACGAGCCTGGCAAGACTGTCAAATAGAACAGTACAGTTCGAGGCCCAGCATCCCTAATACGTTCATAGGTAAATGAAACAGGGGCATTGCAAATTTCTGCCATTTTTGCCCGACTCTTCGCACCGAACGCACCTGTGCCAAATGCTGTAACTGCTATTCCATTTCCACCTTGCCACTCCTGCAAAGCGCGAGATGTGGCTGGGCCAAAATACCCTGTTATAGGTACGTTTATACCTGAGTCAGTGAGAAACTGTTGGAGCTTAGACACTTCGCCGTCAGTCCTTGTATCTGAAGCACCTACAGTAAAGTTGCTACGCAACACAATACAAGGCGCATTGCCTAACGTGTTCGTAGTAGATCCTGTAGATACTTGCGCGCGAAGATTCGCTTCAACATTTTTAACAGTGCTTACATCTCCACCATATGACACGACAAGATTTAGCACTGATTGTACTTGAACTTCTGTAAACGCCGCCGCATGTGCTGTACTGCTTACGGAAAAAAGGAGGGCTGTTGCTATAAAACCGACACCAACGTACTTTTTCATATAAAATAATTTTATTAAATACCGTCGAACTGCCATAACTGTATCATGCCAAACGCCCAGGAGAGGACTTTCCCTCGACTCAAAGTCCGCCGTCGCGAACTTTGGTCTGGGCACCGCCTCGCGACCCGCAATTGCGGGTGCCCGCTCCGGCGTTCAAGTCCTCACGAAATGTGCTCCCCGGCACATTTCTTCCTGGGCACGTAAAAACCGGCTTTCGCCGGTTTTTTCTTGTGCCCAGGAGAGGACTTGAACCTCCACGCCTTGCGGCACATCCACCTCAAGGATGCATGTATACCAATTTCATCACCTGGGCAGGAGATTCCCCGTTTCGGACTACGCTATTATGCAGCAACGTCCTCTTCTTGCGAAGCAGGAGCTGCTTCATCAGCGCCAGATGTCTCTTCAAAGACTGCGACGTTAGGACCAACCTGGCGCTGTTTGCGCATTGCACGAGCAACGTCGCGAGCTGCCTTGCGGCGGATGAAGTACAGTTTGTTGCGGCGTACGCGAGTACGGCGAAGCACTTCTACTTCATCGATCGCTGGCGAGTACAGAGGGAAGATCTTTTCTACTCCGACACCCGAGGCAACCTTGCGGACAGTGAACATAGCACCTGGTTCGGTACCATGCTTAACAGCCAAGATCATGCCTTCAAAAGCTTGGCGGCGAGATTTGCCCTTTTCAACGATTTTGAGCCAGACACGCACAGTGTCGCCCGCGCGCAACTTAAGATTTGCGCGTGCTTCTTTGTCGACTGGAGATGAGATAACGGCTGATTTCATAC
>JAQBQX010000039.1 GCA_028286785.1 Candidatus Adlerbacteria bacterium | reverse complement strand
ACGGATCATTGTAGCCGCAGACGCGGCCCGGGTCGTAGTAACCCGGAGCCAAGTTTCCTTGACGCGGCCGACCGACCTGCTCTTGCCGCAGCCAGATGCCGTCGGAAGAGCTGCGCTGCTGCGGCCGATACTGAATCGGCGCCACTTCGACTTCTTCGTCTTCGTAGTCTTCGACAACCTGCTGGCGGTTTTCTGCCATCATGTTGCCGACAACAGCGCCCGCAATAAGTGCGGTGGCGCCGACACCGACGACCCGCATGGTCGCCGCATTGCACCCGCCGAGGCTGATGGCCGCGACGAGGGCGAGACACAAAGCAAAAACTTTCTTCATGACAGTCTCCTATTTCTGAAAGGATACAAGTTTTTCGATAACGCTGTGTATGACCACGGCGCCAGGTCGGTTTGCTTTTACGCGAGCCTTGTTTGCGAAGTCTCGTGCCACCCGCGACTCATGTTTTGCTTCATGATACAGCGCGAGTGCGCAATAGACCCGCGCTTGTGTGTCAGGTCGGCATTGCTCCACGTTCGTAACGAGAAAGTCTCGGTAGAACTTTGTGGTAATGCTGGACTGAGGACTTATGCGGAGTCTTTCGAACGTTGCAAGGTGGTTGAGTACTTTGTCGTCGACGATCATTCTGCACCCCTAGCTATGTGAAAATCACCTAATATACAGTATATCATATTTAAGTGTAAATGTCAACCATAGATGTGGGGTAGAATAGCTTGACCCACAACAGTTTTTTGACTATTTTATACACGTAATTATTTTCCAAAAGCTACAAAACAGCTATGAAAAAATCTAAAAAAACAGCAAAGAAGGCCGCGCCGAAAAAAGCTGTAAAAAAACAGGTTCAAAAATCAGCAGCAAAAAAGCCGGTTGCTGCAGCAGTGTCACCTAAAAATAAATTTGGTACACCATATGGCGACCGCGTGCTGATTAAACCCCAGGAAGCGGAAGCTACTACATCGTTCGGTCTCATCCTTCCCGATACAAATAAAGAAAAGCCAGAAATCGGTATTGTTATTGCGGTTGGTCCCGGCAAACATAATGAAGACGGAGAACTTATTCCGCTTGGTGTCGTTGTTGGCGACCGCATCATGTTCTCTAAATATGGTGTCGATGAAGTGACTATAGAAGGAGTGGAATACTACCTAGTACGCGAAGACAGCATTACCTTTATATTTTAATTGCGAAGGAGCGTCGCGCCCAAAGGACGATTGCGCGACGTGATTTCGTCAAAATCAACATGGCTAAACAAATCCTTTTTAACGAACGCGCACGCCGGGCACTGAAGGCCGGTATCGACAAGGCAGCAAATACGGTCAAGGTGACGCTCGGGCCCCGCGGCCGCAACGTGGCAATCGATCGCGGATACGGCGGACCCACCATCACCAACGACGGCGTATCTATCGCTAAAGAAATCACTCTTTCCAACAAGTTCGAAAACATGGGCGCTGAAATCGTGAAAGAGGTTGCGACCAAAACCAACGATATCGCAGGCGACGGCACCACCACGTCCGTTGTTTTGCTCCAAGCTATTGTCGACGAAGGCATGAAGCACACCGAGGCGGGGCTTAATGCTATGGGCGTGCGCTCAGGCATTGAAAAAGCCGCGGCTGATGCAGTTGTGGCGCTCAAAGCAATAGCAAAAAAGATACAGAGCGATGATGAGGTGCGCCAGGTTGCGACTATCTCTGCCGAGTCCGAGGACATTGGCATTATCATTTCCGACACTATCAAGGAGGTCGGCAAGGACGGTGTCGTAACTGTCGAAGAGTCGCAGTCTATCGGCATCGAAAAGGAAGTTGTCGAAGGTATGGAGTTTAGCCGCGGATATTTGTCGGCCTACATGGTGACAGACAGCAGCCGTATGGAAGCTGCGTACAAAGATGTTCCGATTTTGCTGACTGATAAAAAGATATCAAGCGTGCAGGAGATTCTCCCGATTTTGGAAAAGGTCGCACAGAGCGGCAAAAAGGACTTGGTCATTATTGCCGACGATGTCGATGGCGAAGCGCTCACAACCATTGTGCTCAACAAGCTGCGCGGGTCATTCAATATATTGGCGGTCAAAGCACCCGAATATGGAGAGCGCAAAAAAGAGATGCTCGGCGATATTGCAGCTATGGTAGGAGGCACTGTTATTTCCGAAGAGGTTGGCATCAAGTTTGAAAACGCAACGCTCGATATGCTCGGGCGCGCAAGCAAGGTCATCTCGACCAAGGACTCAACAGTCATAGTCGGCGGCAAGGGCGAGAAAAAGGCCATCACCGAGCGCGTAGGCCAGATCCGCGCGCAGATCGAAGGCACGACATCGAAGTTTGATAAAGAAAAACTCAATGAGCGCCTCGCCAAGCTGGTGGGCGGTGTTGCGGTCATCCGTGTGGGCGCTGCAACCGAGACAGAAATGAAGTACCTCAAGCTCAAAATCGAGGACGCGGTTAATGCAACCAAAGCCGCAATTGAGGAAGGCATTGTGCCCGGTGGCGGCTCGGCGCTGGTGAAGGCTGCGCAAAAAGTAGGCGAGGCGTATGCAAAAACAAAAGACAAAATGACTGCCGACCAGCGCGTCGGTTATGAAGTGGTGTTGCGTGCGCTTGAAATGCCGCTGCGCCAGATCGCTATCAACGCAGGCATGGACGCAGGCGTCGTTGTGATGAAAGTGCTCGAAGCAAAAGGGAATGCAGGCTACGACGCGGTTACCGGCGAAGTGGTTGCCGACATGATCGCAGCCGGTATCATCGACCCGGTTAAGGTGACGCGCACCGGTTTGGAGCGCGCAGCATCTGCCGCAGCGATTTTGCTCACGACCGAAGCCGCTATTGCTGAAGAACCAAAAGAAGACAAGGGTTCGCACAGCCCAATGGATGGCGGCATGCCCGACATGGACTACTAGGAGCAGGGTATCCGGCCGGGGCTTGCAATTTGCACAGAAGTGTTACAATGGGGGCATGACATTACTCTATATAGTTCTGGCCGTATTAGCAGTCCTGGTTCTGTGGGCGATTTTCTCATACAACCGCTTTGTAAGCTTGGTCCAGCGCGTTAAAGAAGCTTGGGCAGACATCGATGTCCAGCTCAAGCGCCGTTACGACCTCATTCCTAACCTGGTAGAGACCGTAAAGGGTTATGCGACCCACGAGCGCGAGGCGTTTGAAAACGTCACTGCTGCGCGTGCAAGTGCCATGAACGCGGGCACCAGCCCTGCGCAAAAAGGCGAGGCAGAAAACATGCTCTCCGGCGCACTCAAGACCCTGTTTGCAGTTGCCGAAGCATATCCGGACCTCAAGGCAAACCAAAACTTTATGGAGTTGCAGCGCGAGCTGACCGACACCGAAGACAAGATCCAGTCGGCACGCCGCTTCTACAACGGCAATGTGCGTGACCTTAACACATCACTGCAGACCTTCCCAGGCAATGTCATCGCAGGTATGTTCAACTTTGAAGCGCGCGAGTTCTTTGAACTCGGTGCAGGCGAAGAGGCTGCCCGCGAACCTGTCGCTGTTAAATTCTAAATAGCAAAGAATCCCTGGCAAATTAGTTGAGCAGAGCCTTTCGCAGGCCGACGGGCCGAGAAGAGCAAATTTCTAGCAAGAAATTATGTGAGCGCTGTGAGACTAGATTTGTGAGGGATTCTAATTTTACGTATGGCAACACTCTATACTCATCAGTCTGAAAACGTCGCAAAAACCTGGGTCCTCATGGCTGTGTTTTTGGCTGTGGTGGTCGCAATCGGTGCGGCAATTTCGTACTACTACAACAATGCCACTATTCTGTATGTGGCGTTTGGTTTTGCAGTGCTGACCAATGTTTGGGCATATTGGAATTCTGACAAGGTAGTCATTTCCATGTCTGGCGCCAAACCTGCCACTGATGCGCAATATCCAGAGCTCAATAACGTGGTGGAAAACTTGGCAATCACCGCGGGGCTCCCAAAACCAAAGGTATATATTATAGAAGACCCTGCGCCCAATGCGTTTGCAACAGGGCGCAGTCCGGAACATGCCGCTGTTGCAGTAACCACCGGGCTGCTGAATATGATGAACAAAAGCGAGCTCGAGGGCGTCTTGGCGCACGAGCTTTCTCATGTGGGCAACCGCGATATGCTGGTATCGACTGTGGCTGTGGTGTTGGTGGGCTTTGTATCGCTCGCATCAAATATTTTCCTGCACTCATCAATGGGGCGAAGCAACGACAGGGAAGGGCGCGGTAACCCGATACTTATGATTCTTTCAATCGCGCTGATTGTCCTTGCTCCTATTTTTGCGACATTGCTGCAGCTGGCAATTTCGCGCAAGCGCGAGTTCTTGGCCGACGCTTCTGGCGCGCTGCTTACACGCTATCCCGAAGGCTTGGCGTCGGCGCTGCGCAAAATCGGCAGCTACACCGCACCCATGATAAAAACAAACAGCGCCATTGCGCACCTCTACATATCAAACCCATTTGGTGCGCAGGCTGCGCGCAGCTTTGTGACACGCCTTTTCTCTACACATCCTCCGGTTGAAGAGCGCATCAAAGCACTGGTAGGAAATTAAGTAGAGAAACTAGCGGCGCTTCTTGGGCACTTTGCCGCCAGCCTTGCGCGCTTCGGACAGACCAATTGCTATCGCTTGCTTGTGGGACGTCACTTTTTTGCCGCTGCGCCCGCTTTTTAATTTCCCTCGTTTCATCTCGCGCATCGCAGTTTCGACTTTTTCGCCCGCCTTTTTTCCGTACTTTGCCATACACTCAGTATTAGCTATGAAGGATGTAGAAAACCTGAAGAATTATAGCGTCCAGGGATTGCCGTATAGCACGACACCAACCGCCACCAACAAGTTGAATATAAACCACAAGGTGTAGCAGATAATCAGTGGACGTTCGCGATGCACCAATGCATAGATTATCCAAGGGATATCAAACAGGGTATATATTGCCCACGATGTGAACGAAACGCCCAACGCGTCATGGGCCGAATAGATTTTTAATATCTGCGGGATAGTCGCCAAAGGGCCAAGGATGCCGATGACATATACGGTAATATTGAGCACCTTCAGCCAGAAGGTTGAAGGTGCGTGTTTGCCTCGCCGTTTGTTATGCAAGTAATGTGCTAGCCGCATGCTCTTTCCATTGTACAGGCAAAAAGCACCCAAGCTCTTTCTTTTTGTGCGCAGGCAGTGTATTTTTTGTAAGCACGGAGGCGTCGCATAGCGGTCTAGTGCACCGCCTTGGAAAGGCGGCATACCGCAAGGTATCGAGAGTTCGAATCTCTCCGCCTCCGCCCAATGAGATTTGTATGGACAAACGATACCGTTTGTCCTTTGGTTGAGCCAGTTTCAGGAGTTCTAACCTGTCGCTGAATAGAGATAGTTATTTTGGACATATTTATCAGTGATTTCAGTATTTTGTTAAGGCAGTGCTAGGTTTTACAGCGTTCGTACCAGAAGTTCTAACCGTGGTATCATTTTAGTGTTTGAATAACTATTAACATCATATTTTATGAAAACTTGGATTTGGGTTGTTTTAGTAGTGATTGTGATTGGTGGTGGGGCGTATTACTTTAGTCATTTGCAATCGGTTTCGAGTGTATCACCAGCAAATTCTCAAACTCAGCAGTTGCAGGTCCAAATACTTGGAGTTGAACCTCAAACAGCGCCATCTTCACCTATTCTCAAATACAGTGTCTCAGGTGCTGCACCTGATGGGAGCAAACTCGGGATCTATTTGATGGGGAAAGATAAACCCGGTATATATTGGTGGTCAGATGCCAAGTTTGGCACGAACTCGCTTGACCTCACGGGTCTGCCCAACAAAGGTGCTGGAGCAAACCCAGGTTCATTTCCGAAGGGAAATTATTTCTTGCAGATTGAAGATGCTCGCACGGGAAGTGTCGTCGCCACAAGTCCTACATTCTTGGTGCCCTAAACAATGGTTATCGTATCTTGGGTAAGGTTAGGAACGAAAAAATAGTTTGTCGGCTGCATCCAAAAAGTTCTAATTTCGTCCACCACCCTCCGCAAAATAATGAACCGAACGAGAAGCGTTTGGTGATTATATTTTGTGCGAGTGGCGGAGAGATTCGAAAGCCGGAGCGGGCACCTCGCACTTGCGGGGTCGCGAGGCAGGGTCGTGCGGTCAAAACGCGACGGCGTTTTGGAACGCCTGACCGAATCTCTCCGCCTCCGCAGAATTGGGCGCGGTGTTATACGACCGTGCCTATAGTTGATAACTGGGTTTCTAATTCCGATGGAACTGCTATTGTTGATACATGCCTCCCCAAGGACAAGTCGCAGCAACAGCACAGCCCAAAAGATGGCCGCTGAGAATTTTGAGTATTGTTTACGGGCTATTAATTGTCCCCGGCCTTTTTGTTGCTTTTAGTGCAATCTTTGCTTTTGATGCTCCTGGTTCGGAAAATAGTCCTATAACCAATCTCTTTGCTTTCAGTGCGGGGATAGTGCCGTTGGTGTTGCTAGTTTCTTCCGTGGGTGGACTTATCTGTTCGTTTGGTCGTCAGTCGAACAATAAGGCGATAGCCGTCAGAATTTTCGGCTGGCTCCCAATAATGAATTTAGCTTTGTTTATACTATCAATAGTATTGCTGCAGACTTTGTGTGGCGGCAAGTTCGTTTGCCAGCTCTAAGTTCATCCGACCGTTCCCTCTAATTTTGCACGATCGCAAAGTCGCCAAGCCGTACACTGTTTGCGAAGCATTATGTGGGTGAATTATTGTGCGGTTTGGACGAAACATTGTCCTCCTGATCGGTAGATAGACAAAAACATCGGTTGCCAAAATATCCCTTGCTGCGGACGGCGCGCATAATTTGTGGATAGCTCAGCTTACTGTGTAGAGTAGGACATATACTTACGTTATGAAAAATCGATATTTGCATGAGATTGCTAAATTTGGCGCGGGCGCAGTTGCGGCAGACTTTATTGCTATTTGGTGGTTCTGGACAAACTATAGCCTTGCGCCGGTTTCGTTTATGGGTGTCGCCATCACTCCGGATATTTTGCTCCCAAAACTTATTTTTGATGCGGCTCTGTTTATCATATTGGTCCACTATGGCTGGCATATCGGCAAAACGCCGGTATTGCGCGAACGCACATACCTCCTTGTCGCTGGCGGTGTCTTTGGGGCAGTAGCAATTGCGCACTTAGTGCGTGTCTTTACCGGCGCTGACCTTATGGTCTTTGGTTGGGACTTCCCAGTCTGGCTGTCGTGGATTGGCACCGCAGCTGCAGCTTACCTGTCGTACATGAGCTTCCATCTATCGGCACGCCGCTAATTTATGGACGTTGCAATAAACTATTGGGCTGTATTGGGTGCTGCGCTTGCGTCGTTTGTGGTTGGATGGGCGTGGTTTTCGCCCTTGTTATTTATGAAGCCGTGGATGCGCATGTCGGGTGTCAAAATGGGCGAAGGCGGGGGAACTAAGGGCATGATCCGCTCGATGGTCATTATGTTTGTCTGCTCGCTTTTGACTGCGTACGTGCTCGCGCACTTTATCGCGCTGCTTGCTGTCACGACTGTAAACATGGCACTGCAACTTGGGTTTTGGGTATGGCTGGGCTTTTATGCAACGATGCAATTGGGGCCGTATTTGTGGGAAGGTAAACCCTTTCAGTTGTATTTGATCCAAGCAGGACAGACTCTTGTCACGACACTCGTCATGGCTGCTATACTTGGAGTGTGGCACTAATAGCAAAAATATCAGCCAGTAAAACAATAAGCGTCATAGCGATATTGGCCATGCTTGGGGCTGGCGGATGGTGGATTGTACATACGCAAACGCAAAGCAGTGCTCGTTCCCTGACCGCAAGTTCTACTGAGATGATACAAGGTCAACCTATGTTACCTACAAAAACTATTACTGTGGGCTCCACCACTGTCGAGGTCGAGGTGGCTACTACCGAGAAAGAGCACGAGGCAGGTCTGTCGGGCCGCACAGGCCTGAAAGATGGTACTGGCATGCTTTTTGTGTTTGAGCAGGAAGGCATGTACATCTTTTGGATGAAAGACATGTTATTCCCGATAGATATGGTATGGATAGATGCTGATGGGGTAGTTGTATCTGTAACGGCAAACGCAACACCTCAAAGTTACAACCAAGATCATCCTCAGACTTTTAGACCTATATCTCCAGCACTCTATGTGCTTGAACTTCCGGCTGGATACGCTGCCGCGCATGATATTGCCGAGGGTAGTAAAGTTGTGTTATGATATGTGTAGCGCGTTGGGCAACAGCTCTTATTTTCGGCTTGCTGAGAATAGGGGAGGAAAGTCCGAACACTCGCTAATCGTAAGGTTAGATCGGTAGCAGGTAATCCCTGTCGTGCGCTTCTGGCAAGCGCAAGAGGTGCGAACAGTGACGAAGCCCTTTACTGGGATTGAAACGGCTAAATCCTTACCTGAGTGCAAGGCCGTGCTCCAGCTTGCTGGAGAGTGCCGCTTGATCCTGGTGGTGACACCAGGACCAGATAAATTGTTGCTGTCTCGGCTCTGTTTAATTACAGAACGGAGATACAGAATTCGGCTTACATGCGCGCGTGCTAGTGTGGAAAACCTCGCCTTACCGGCGGGGTTTTTCTATGGGGTATACTATACATATTACGTATAACGAATAATCCTTTACCATGCAGGAAAAAATGTCGGCACTTTTCGGGCGCTTCAGCCGTTTTGCGAACACAGGCCAGTGGATCTATTTGGCAGGAATAGTATTGGCGATAGTCCTTATCATCCCTGCAGCTTGGTTCCCCCTTCAGGTGGGAAAGATCGCTGCCTTCAGCACGCTGTTGGCTGTGGCTGTAATTGCATTTGTTGCCGCAGGTAGTATGCGCGGGTTGTTGTACAAGGGCGGACTCAAGATTGCCTCGCTGGTACTTCTCCTCCCGATTGTGTATGCGTTGTCATACTGGTTCTCGACTGACCGCACTGTTGGGATATACGGTACAGGGCTCGAGGTAGACACTCTCTTTTTTGTGATACTTGGCGCTGTGGCGTTTGTTATGGCATTTGGATACTTCCGCTCTGCGCGGTCTATGCGCACGCTCATCTCAGTGGTGTTTATTTCGTTCATTGCAGCTGCAGTCTTTCAGACTATAGCGGTGGTGTTTGGACAAACAGCGCTTCCGTGGGCGCCTTTTGCAGACCGTACAGTCAACCTTGTTGGTAAATGGAATGACCTCGGGCTCATTTTGGGTATTGTGACTTTGTGGTCGCTTATGCGTTTGGAATGGTCCCCTATGTCGCGCGCAATGCGCATCGCTCTGTATGTCGCGCTGGCACTCGCGCTTGTGCTTTTGGGTATCATCCACTTTACCGTGGTGTGGCTGCTGGTAGGAGCGTTTTCACTCGTCATTGCAGTGGTCGCGTACTTGGTGCGTCGCCCGTCGGACTCGACCGGTTTCAATATCCGCCAGGTGCCGTTTATACCGCTTGGAGTTGCGGCTGTGTGTATCGTGTTTTTGATCTTTGGCACGATGCTCAACACAAGCCTGCTGAAGGTATTTCCTGTTACCTCTGTAGAAGTCCGTCCTTCGTATGACACCACAATGGAAATTGTTCGCGCCACGCACACTAGCCCCAGCCGTGCTCTTTTGGGCACTGGACCCGATACGTTTGGACAGATGTGGATCACCAACAAGCCTGCTGGTGTAAACCAGTCAGATTTCTGGAACTTGGACTTTAACGTTGCGTACTCGACTATTATGACCGCCTTTGCAGGCGTAGGTATCCTAGGTGCGTTGGCGTGGTTTATACCGCTCATACTCGTGCTCTTTGCGTGGGTGCGCGTGCTGCGTTCGAACGCGCGGGAGCATAACGAAAAGTTCTTGGCGTCTTTGCTTGCCTTTGCCGCTATCTATCTATGGCTCGGGGCTGTCTTCTATGTCATGAGCCAAAACCTTATATTGCTCGCGTTTGTGATATCGGGCGCTCTCATCGGCTTTGCGTACAGCTTTGCAGATGAGCATCCAGTACATCGCTCACGCCTGAGCATGATATGGGTAATTGCTGCGTCATTGGTGCTTGTCGGTGCCGTAGGATGGAATGCGGTGCAGGCAGACAGGATATTTTTCTCGAGTGTCTATACCAACAAAGCGCTCATTGCGCTTAACTCCGGGGACATGCAGCAAGCTTCTGCTTATATAACCAAATCGCAAAGCGCCTTCTACACTGGAGACAACTTGCGCGCGGCAGCATCAATCAGTCTGACCCGTATGCAAGCGCTTGCCCAGTCGACATCAACCGACCAGACCGCGCTACAGACCGAATTTACTGCCGAGACCCAAAAAGCTATCGCAAGCTCTCAGGCCGCCATCAACCTTCACCCGCTCGATTATCGCGGCTATATATCGCTCGCCCAGGTTTACCACCTCTTGTCGTCTGTCAAAGTGACTGGCGCTTACCAGCTTGCAGAGCAGACGTATATTGCTGCAGCCAACGTTAACCCAACCAACCCGATTATCCCGTTGACGGTTGCGCGCCTCGAGTCAGAAAATAACAACACGGCAAATACCCAAGCTGCAATAACCCGCGCGTTGACTCTCAAATCCAATTATACCGACGCGATCTTGTTTGTGGTGCAGCTCAACGTTACCAATAAAGACATACCGGGCGCCATCAAGGCTGCCCAGGCTGCGGTGCAGAGCGCGCCAGGCGTCGCATCGATCTGGTTCGAGCTCGGTCTCCTGTACTACACAAACAATGAGCCAGCTAACGCAATCGAGCCGCTTGAACAGGCGATCAAACTTCAGAGCGATTACGCAAACGCACAATACTTCCTCGGGTTGGCGTACTACGATCAAAAACGTGCACCTGAAGCCATCGCTCTGTTCCAAAATCTGCAGACGACCAATCCGGATAATGCGGAAGTTAAGCTGATACTCTCGAACATGCAGACAGGGAAGCCAGCGCTGACCGGCGTACAGACCGCAGCGCCTGAAGACCGCCAAACCGCGCCAATTTCTCAGTAAGAGCGCCCTCCTGTACAATAGGGTAATGAAGGTTCCCTTCTTCTCCGGAATAATCGGGCGAGAGGTACGCGGCATGCACCAGGCCGCGTACCTTTTGGCGTTTTTTGCGCTGGGTTCGCAGTTTTTGGCACTTATACGTGACCGCTTGTTGGCGGCGAGCTTTGGGGCGGGCCACACGCTCGACGTCTATTACGCAGCTTTTCGCATACCGGACTTTTTGTTTGCGACAGTGGCATCGCTCCTTTCGCTATACGCAATGTTGCCGGTTTTGTCTAAAATCGAAAACGCTCACCCTGGGCAAACGATATCGTTTTTGCGCGGGGCGCTGCTGTTTTTCTTTGTTGCGATGGGTATAGTGGCGGGCGTCATCTTTGTGCTGGCCCCTGTCATTGTCCCTCTTGTTGCGCCTGGCATAAGCAGCGACGAGCTGGTTACCTTGGTGCGGATACTTTTGCTGCAGCCTATACTGCTCGGGGCATCGAACATCGTTGCCGCGCTCACGCAATTGCGCCACCGCTTCGTGCTCTACTCGATTTCGCCGTTGTTGTATAACCTCGGTATTATCTTTGGCATTGTAGTGCTGTATCCGCATATAGGGGTCACTGGCCTGGGCTGGGGTGTCGTTATCGGCGCACTGCTTCATTTCGGAATCCAGGCGCCGTTTTTTGCAGCAGAAAAGTCTGACATAGGCATTAGTTTTAAACAGCTGCGCACCAGTTTGTGGGAAGTGCTCAAGTTGTCGGTCCCGCGCACGCTGGCGCTCGGTGCCGGGCAGATCTCGCTGTTGGCGCTTGTGGCAATTGCCTCATTTTTTGAACCGGGTTCTATCGCGGTATTTATGTTTGCGTACAACCTGCAGGCAGTCCCGCTGACTATAATCGGGGTGTCATACTCGGTGGCGGCATTTCCGACATTGGCGCGCTTGCATGCAAGCGGTCAAAAAGAAGACTTTGCCAAACACATTGAAACGGCCCTGCGGCACATCGTGCTGTGGTCTATCTTGGCGACCGTGTTTGTGATTGTGATGCGCGCACAGCTGGTGCGTGTCATCTTGGGTTCGGGCGCGTTCGACTGGACTGCTACCCGTTTGACCGCCGCGGCCCTGGCATTGTTTATATTATCGCTGGTGGCACAAAGCGCGATGCTGCTTATCGCGCGCGTGTACTATGCAGCAGGTAACACGGTCAAACCGCTCTTGTTCGGACTGACCGACGTGGTCATTTCGGTAGTGTCTGCGGTAGTGTTTCTACAGATATTTCAGCATAGTGAGTTTTTCCGCATGTTTATCGAAAGCATATTGCGCGTCGGCGATGTGCCCGGCTCCATCGTCTTGATGCTGGCGCTCGGCTATGCCCTTGGTTCTATTGTCGAGTTCTTGATCAGCTTCCGCTTCTTTATGAAAGACTTCAGTTTGCCGCTCAAGGGGTTGGGAAGACTGGTGTTTGAGATCTTTTCAGCTTCGGTAATCGGCTCGGGGGTGTCATACCTGCTGCTCGCGTTTTTTGCCAAACTGGTTGACATCAACACCACGACAGGTATCTTGACTCAAGGCGGGGTGGCCGGGCTCGGAGGCCTTGCTATGGCAGGCTACATATTGACCATACTCGGCAATACCGAATTTGCCGAAGCGATGTCTGCGGTCAAGCGCCGCTTCTCGCCGGCTCGCACCATGCTCGAGCCTTCTGATATCGCATCATCCTAAACCTTATACCGTGCAACATATACGAAATTTTTCCATCATCGCGCATATCGACCACGGCAAGTCCACACTTGCCGATCGTTTGCTTGAATTTACGGGCACTATCGAAAAGCGCAAAATGCGTGAGCAAGTCTTGGATTCAATGGAGCTTGAACGCGAGCGCGGCATAACCATCAAGATGCAGCCTGTGCGCATGGAGTGGGAGAACCATGTCTTTAACCTTATCGATACCCCAGGCCACATCGACTTTTCCTACGAGGTGTCGCGTGCCCTTTCCGCTGTAGAAGGCGCTATTTTGCTTGTGGATGCAACCCAGGGCGTGCAAGCGCAAACATTGACCACACTGCGCTCGGCGCAAGCGCTGGGGCTGGTTATTGTGCCTGCGCTTTCTAAAGTGGATTCGCCATTGGCTGATATCGACAGCGCCCGCGCACAGATGGCAAAACTGTTGGCAATTGACCCGAACGAAGTGCTTCTGTGTTCCGGCAAAACAGGCGAGGGGGTTGAGGGCCTTTTGCGTTCTATTATTGAAAAAGTCCCGCCTCCAAGTAGTGTTTCGGAAAATGGTACCCAACCAGCTGTTCAACATTCTTCAGCGCCTTCGAGGTCTTTGATCTTCGACTTTCAATATTCTGACCATCAAGGCGTCATTGTGTATTTGCGCGTTATGGATGGCACTGTCAAAAAAGGAGACGCGCTCGAGTTTAGCGTATCGGGCCGCAATTTTAACGTACTCGACATCGGGACATTTAGCCCAGCACCTCTTTCTCGCGCACAACTGACCGCGGGCGAAATCGGCTACGTAGTTACCGGCATCAAAGAATCGGGCTTTGCGCGCGTGGGCGATACTATCCGGCCTAAAGGTTCGCGCGTCGAGCCGCTTGCTGGCTACTCCGAGCCACGTCCGGTTGTGTGGGCCAGCTTATATCCGGAAAGCCAAGATGACTTTGTCGGCTTGCGTCAGGCACTCGAGCGTTTACGCCTGTCTGACTCGTCCTTGTCGTTTGAAGAAGAGTCGTCAGGTATGCTCGGACGCGGCTTTCGCTGTGGTTTACTCGGTATGCTCCACCTAGAAATTGTTACCGAACGCTTGCGTCGCGAGTCTGACATCAGCCTGGTCGTGACAACGCCCACCATTACATATGAGGTAGAGACCAACGACGGAAAACGCCGCAGCGTGTATTCGCCGCCGCAGTTCCCTGAGTTTGGCGACATCAAACAAGTATGGGAACCGTTTGTAACCGCTGAAATCATCGTCCCTTCGGAATATCTGGGCGCGACAACAACACTGCTGTACACCCACGAAGCGGTGGTAGAGACCACCGACGCTTTCGCCGAGGGCCGCCTGATGATAAAAGTGGTGATGCCCCTGCGCGAGCTGATGCGCAACTTTTTTGATAAATTGAAAAGCGCGACAGCCGGATACGCATCTATTTCATATGAATTGCGCGAACTGCGCGTGGCTGACGTCGCACGTATGGACTTGTTGGTTGCCGACGAGTTGGTGCCGGCGTTTTCGCGCATCGTGGCCAAACATCGTGCCTACGAAGAGGCTGTAGCTGCGGTTGAAAAGCTCAATAATATTTTGCCCCGCCAGATGTTTGCGACTAAGATCCAGGGTTTTGCGCTGGGACGTATATTGTCGTCAAAGACCCTGCCTGCTATGAGCAAAAACGTCACTCAACATATGTATGGCGGCGACCGTACCCGCAAAATGAAGCTCTGGGCAAAGCAGAAAAAAGGCAAGGAAAAGATGAAAGAGCGGGGACGAGTGAATATCCCTGAAGAAGTCTTTTTGAAAATGGTTAAATCAGACTAGTTCGAGCCTAAGAAAACTTAGAACAAAAGCGCAAAGTACGAAAATACCATAGACAGAATGACTGCCACGGCGAGTATTGTCGAAAGGATGCGGGCGTTGCGTTTATGGTTTTTTCCAAACATTCCCATACTATATACTATGGTAATGTCCCAGTTCAAGCGTCGACAGACCAAACGCACAGAATATCTCCATTTGGGTCTGAGGGGCCTTGGCATGCTCGGGCTCCTGCTATTAGCATTTGTGACCTTGCGCGCAGCATGGGGGATGTATGGCAAGCTCGCAGAGGCCACAGAAGGCCAGGAAAAGGCCGAAGCGCAGCTCGCTAACCTCCAGCGCCAGCACAAGCGGGTAAGCGCTGCTGTGGCCGAATTACAGTCGTCTCGCGGGGTAGAGGCCGAGGTGCGCCAGCGTTACGGGGTTGCCAAGCCTGGAGAAGGCGAGATACAGATAGTTGCTGTTGCTGCGGCCGAGGCGACCACTACGCCGCCTGTGCTTAGTTTTTGGGCACGAGTTTGGCACGCACTGTGGGTGTGGTAAAGTCTTATCGAAGCGGAATTAGTTCAGTGGCAGAATTTCCGGTCGGAGAAAGCGTGCGGGATTAGTTTAGTGGTAAAATGGCTGCTTCCCAAGCAGCAGACGCGAGTTCGATTCTCGCATCCCGCACAGTTTCTCCGTACCGATGAACAGGGTCCCAACCCCTGTTCATTTCCCAAGCAGCAGACGCGAGTTCGATTCTCGCATTCCGCACCGATCTTACAGATATTTTTCTCCGTAGATGCGCATAGCCGCTACTAGAGGTTTGAGCGCCTTGCCTTTGGCAGTGAGCGCGTATTCGACGCGTGGAGGTTTTTCGGAATATTCGGTGCGTTCTATAAGACCCTGGGCCAGGAGGTTTTTGAGCTTGAGCGTGAGCGTACGGGTGCTTACCCCGGCCAGGGAAGCGGTCAGTTCGCTAAAGCGTCGAGGGGACTCTAGGAGGTCGCGGACAATGATAAGCGAGCAGGTGTCGCCGACCAGGTCTGCAGTGCGCGCCATAGGGCACTCTTTGCACATTTTCTTGCGCTGAGCTTGCGTGCGTAACATATCCCCATAGTACCATTTCCTTGTGTACTTTACAATGTAAAGTAATAGGACTATACTGAGTGAATAATAATCATAAAAAACATACAAACAACAATAGTTATGTCATACGATACACTTGCAACAGACTCCATGATCAATAAAACGGTTGAGGAACTTACAAAGCGCAACTTTCATCCAATTGTAGTTGCAACCAAAGAAGAAGCACTCGCAAAAATAAAGGAATTAGTGCCGCCCGGCGCTTCTGTGATGAACGGTGCCTCAAAGACACTTGAAGCTATCGGCTACACCGACCACCTGAAGGCAGGCAATCACGGCTGGAAGAACTTGCACGAGGATATCTTGGCTGAAAAAGATCCGGCAAAACAGGCAGTGCTGCGCCGCCAGGCTTTGATATCAGACTTTTACCTCGGCAGTGTGCATGGCCTGTCTGAAACTGGGGAAATGCTTATCGCATCTAACTCGGGAAGTCAGTTGCCGCACATTGCATACTCGTCGCCAAATGTAGTGCTTGTCGTCGGCGCGCAAAAAATAGTCCCGACGCTTGCAGATACCTACCAGCGCCTCATGACCCATGTGATACCACTTGAAGATGCTCGCATGAAGGAGGTATATGGTCCCGAGTCCGGCACCAAGCTCAATAAGGAATTTGTCTTCCATGGTGAGGCAGCCTACACTGGCCGCATGATTAGTGTCATTATCGTCAAAGAAAGCCTTGGATTCTAGGTTTGAACTGGGCATTCTGAAGTAATTTTGGGCTGTGATATACTACAATTACTAGCAATAAATACGACTTGTTATGCCACAAATCACGATCTACTCGACCCCGACCTGCCACTTCTGCCAGATGGCAAAGGAGTTCCTGACTGAAAAGAACATCGCGTTCACCAACTTTAACGTGGCCGAAGACGCTGCAAAGCGCGAAGAGATGATCAATCTCACCGGCCAGCTCGGCGTACCGGTTATCCAAATCGGCGAAGATATCATGGTTGGTTTTGACCGCGAAAAAATCGCAGCAAAACTCGGCATCGAGGCCTAGTCTCAAAAGCGTAAATAGCGCATAATCAAAACCGTCAGCCTCATCCAGGCTGGCGGTTTTCAGTCCCCGTAGTTCAATAGATAGAACAGCCCCGTCCTAAGGGGTAGATGTGGGTGCAATTCCTGCCGGGGACACATAACTTGACACAATAAATTTAGTGTGTATAAATACTAACTGGTACAGCAACCCAAAAAGGGGAATAATATGCCAGGACCGCGTATTAACTATAGGGATTTGGTCCCTAAGGTTAAGGACTACGTCATCCAACAGCAGGATGCGTCAATCGAACCGATTCGTCTGAAATTCGGCAATATCGGTGTCAGCACTGTCAGGTCAGTACTTGCGCGTCTCAAGGTGAAAGGCGTCGTCGCCCAGAATAAGTCGAGGAGGTGGATTGTTCTTGTAAAAAAGAACGGTTCGCAAAACGCTCAGGCGGCTGCTGAAGTCTGCCGCAAAAAGCGCCGCAAAAAGAGGATGTCCGCACAGACGGGGCCTGCGGCTACTCCCAAGGCTAACGGCGCCATCACATCGGCGATGAAGATCGATTTTCTTCAGACGATGGCGAAGGCTGCGGGCGGCCACAGTTCGTTGGTTATCAAGGCTATCCTTGGTGACGTCGAGCTTGCTGCCGGGAATCGGGCGTTCCTCGAAGCTCTCAAGAAGTAATTCACGAACCAGCCCCGACACGCATGTGTGTCGGGGCTTTTTTTATGCATGATATAATTTTGGGAATGGATCCGGATATCGAGGAGATTAAAGAGATGGCTAAGAAGGCGCTTGCCCTTGCCGAAGACACCAACCGTACTGTACACAAGTTGCGCCATGCTGCTTGGTGGGGCTTTTTCTTCCAGATGCTGTGGTGGGGTGCGGTGTTGGGCAGCTCGGCATTTGCCTACCACTATTACGTGCAGCCCTATGTAGCAAACTTGCAGGGGCTGTATAGCCAGGTGCAAACCGGCACACAGCAAGCCCAGAGTCTAGAGAAAATAGTCTCGGACTATGTTCGCTCGCATTTTAACCCGGCCGCTCCGCAGGTTCCGGCAGCGACCAGCACGCAGCAATAAATTATTGAAAAAACCGGCATTTGCCGGTATAGTGTGCACACGCCTGGGTAGCTCAGTTGGTAGAGCATTTCCCTGAAGAGGAAGGGGTCGCCGGTTCGAGCCCGGCCCCAGGCACAAATTGAACGCAGAGAAATTTTGAATGGAGCCGGGCTGGGAGGGGGTCGGGGAACGAGAGTTCCTCGTGGAGGAAGGTTGGGAAAACCGTGGGTTTCCCAGTGCCCATGCCCCAGGCACCAATAAAAAGACCCCGCTCGGGGGTCTTTTTTAGTTTGTCAGATACTTTCCGAGGTCTTACACCGTTTTTATGTACTTTTTGTTGAGGGTCACAGACGTGTACCCTACACCGATCATAAGGAGTCCTGCAATCACTAATGACAGTGGCCAACCCAATCCTTCGGTAAAGTATTCGGCAGTAATCTTGAAGATATAGACCATGAGGAATATCGTCCCAAATGTGAGGAATGACTTACTCTTCATGTATACGCTGAGATATAGGATACCGAATACGAAGACGGGGTACATCAATTCCCACAACATGTCTTGGCGAGGCTGCCATCCTCCGAGCGCTAAAGCGGCTCCCAGGAAGCCCAGCGACCCAAATCCATATAGCGCGCCAGAAAGCGGCGCGAGTTTGCCCTTTGCAAATGACATGCCGAGCAAGATATATGCGGCGCCTGATGCTAATGCGCGATACTGGGTGAATTTCTGTGGGTCGATAGCGGCATTCTGGTCCAGTAAGTAACTTGTACTGCTATTGAACAGCCAAGTGCCGAAAATGATGCTAAAGAGCATAAACACCGGCTTGCGGAATATTGTGTATGAGGCCGTATACATTACAAATAATATGGCTGATATAACGGCCTGCACGCCGCTACTGCCGATATTCATATGGGCATTATCAAACACTACGAATAGCCCAATAGGCATGACTATTGCGGAAATCAGGTAAAATGCATTGCTCGGACCTTCCAAAGAAGGTTTGCTGCCGAAGAGTACACCTACTATGTAGGCGGCAATCGCGGCGCCGAGCGTTGCCATCATTTTTGTAGGGAAGGCAAGAGTGTTCCAGTTTTGGTACACAAAAATGCCGATGCCGACACATACGATGGCACCGCCGATATAGTAAATCACCTCTGCTATGCCAACGTGATGAAATTCGGATGGGGTAATGGACGGCGTAACTACTACTGGCGCCGGCGTTGGTACGCCTGGAGTGTGGGGATTGGACAGATCTTCTTGTGTTATTCCGTGCTGTGCTGCAATGGCCCTGATTTGCTCAAGTGCCTGCTGTTTTGGGTCCATATTATTGGGTAATCCAGCCTAAGAAACGAAATTGGTTATAGTAATTTCCGCTCTGAGGCAAAGAAAGTTTGTCGCTATATCCGTGTCCGACAAGGTATTGGCTATTGTAGTCTCTTGAACTTCCATAGAAAAACAAAAAGCCTCCGCCACTGCTTCCGGTGGTGATAGAAAAGCCATCGGGCGATTCCGGCATGTCGTTTACTGTTAATGCAGCAGCTGTCTCGGGAGCTACTTCTGTGCTCTTTTTTTCACTTACATCATATGTATAGAGCCGGGGAGTATTAGCAGCGTCACATTTTTCTCCACTGGTATCAGCAATAAGTACTTTACCTCTGGAAACACTAAACTTCTGGCAATTGTAGGTATTGTCGCCAATTGAATACAAAAAATTAGTATGCGGTTTAATAAAAAACCCTGGCAGATATACGCTTGCCGCAACTAATACAACCATTCCAACCGGGATAAGAAGTCCCAATAGCAATGTGATATTACGTTTTATAAAGCTCATACGTCTAATTCGACTTGACCTTGAGTTTTGCGTGGCGGCCTTTATCGAGTTTTGGCAGACGGATGGTCAGGAGGCCGTGTTTCTCGTTGGCTTCGGCCTCTTCGATTTCGACTTCTTGGGGCAGCACAATAGTGCGCGTAAATGCACCCCAGTATAGCTCCTGGAAGAAGAAGTCGCCCGCAGTGCCTTCTACGTGCCTTTCGCGTTTGCCGCGGATAGTGACCATGTCGCGGGTGATAGACACGTCGAGGTCTTCAGGACGAACGCCAGCTATCATGGCCTTGATAATGAGGTGTGTGGGGGTTTGGTACACGTCTACAGCAAGTTCGCCCTCTGGCTCTACTTCTGGTTCGCTGTGGACTACGTGGCGGTCGGGGCTAGAGCGTTCAAGGTGGCGAGGAAGCGATGTGTTCTGTGAACCAGAACCGCCGCTTTCCAAATCGTCGTAGCTAAAATCTGACTCGGGGGCAGCGCCGCCAGTGAGCCAGTCAAATAGTGATTTTTTATCTCGAGCCATAATGCGTGTTTATTAGCAGTAATCTCTTTGAGGAATCTTGATCCGCTCAACCATGAGCAATACTGCAATGATACCAACCCAGATGCACAGAAAAACGAGAAATGTACCACCCCCGCTTTGCTTCAGTATAAAAAAGTTAAAGAGCGTATGCAACACGACTGCAAGGATAACTCCGATAATTGCGTACAGCGCGCGAGTCGCGGCAGGTTTGCCGAAGCTCAGCGCTATCATGATACCTATCGTTGCTGAAGCCAGAGTGTGTAGCAATGAAGCCCCGATAAATCGCAGGTCGCCGGTAGCGAGCGTGCGGATAAAGTCGCCGTTATAAAGCGTTGGCACCAAAAACAACGCATTTTCTGCCGCAGAAAAGCCCAGTGCTGCGGTGACCAGATAGATAACGCCGTCCAGCGGCTCATCAAATACGCTCCACTTAAGAGCGGCAAAGTATGCGGCGCCAAATTTGAGTATTTCCTCGCATGCTGCCCACGCGGCATAGAGTCCAAAGCCAGTAAAATAGCCTTGCACAGCCTGTTCGAGAGGTAACACCAGTGGCACCATAAGCATCCCGGCTATAAAGGTATAAAAAATGTATCGCTTCGGTTCTGGTTCGCAGCGATCCTCAAACAGCCAAAAAAAGAGCCAGAGCATGCCCGGGATCAATCCTGCCAGAAGAGCGACAAACAGTGTTGTCGAAAGTACCATGCCTTTAGTATACCCGACGTTTTGGGCTAGGATGGCCAGTTTTCAACCATCAGGAGTCCTTTGTTAGGGAATGAGCTCCAGATTTCTTCAGTCACAAACGGCATGAACGGATGCAAAATCTTGAGTGTGGTTTGCAAAATCTCGATCAGCATTGCCTGGGCTGATGCACGCACTGCAGGGTCGGCATTTACGAGGTCCGCTTTGCTTTCTTCAATAATCTTGTCGGCAAAGGTCTTCCATGTGTAGTCGTACAACTTTTCTGCTGCCAGGTGTAGGTGGTACTGCTCCATTTCGCGGGTGATATCCGCCGTAACTTCGCGCAGCTGTGCAATATTTTCTTGATGCTTTGTTTCGGTCACGGTACCTCCCTGGTAGTCGTCTGTGTTTTCAAACACGAAGCGGGTGATGTTCCAGATTTTGTTGGCAAACAGTTTGTATGCCTTGATGCGGCCTTCATCGAATGTGACATCGCTGCCTATAGCTCCGCCCACAATAAGCCCCATGCGCAGCGCGTCGGCGCCGTACTTTTCTATCATCTCCAAAGGATCAACGCCGTTGTTGAGCGACTTGCTGAACTTGCGGCCATCTTTGGCGCGTACGAGGCCGTGTATCAATACTTTCTTGAAGGGCACTTGTCCAAGATGGAAGGTGCTCATGAGGATCATGCGCGACACCCACAGCGGCAAGATTTCGTACGCAGGCGACATAAACGAGGTCGGGTGATACGTTTCTAGGTCTTGCGTTTTTTCCGGCCAGCCGAGGGTCGAAAATGTCCACAGTGCAGAAGAAAACCACGTGTCGAGCACGTCCGGGTCTTGCTCCCATCCGTCGCCTTCGGGGGCAGTTATGCCGCAATATATTTCTTCGCCTTTATACCAAACCGGGATGCGATGTCCGAACCAGATCTGGCGGCTGATGCACCAGTCGCGCAGGTTCTCTATCCAATGGAAGTACGTTGCGCGGAAACCATCTTGCGGCATATCAACGGCACCGCTTTCAACCGCTGTGCGCATCAGTGTTTTAAGCGTGGTCTCGCTACCGCTCTCGATTCCCGGTATTTCGCTGTGGGGAATGGTAAACGGTTTATTAACCGCAACAAACCACTGCAATTTTGGCAGAGGCTCGATGATGCCGCCGGTGCGCTCGGACGTTGCAACATTTTGTGTGACATCCTCCGACGAGACCAACAGGTCTTCAGCTTTTAACCACTCCAAAATCATTTCGCGCGCCTCGAGCACTTTTTTGCCGTTGAGCGCTCCTTCGACGTCCATTTTTGCGTATTCGTTGATTACCTGGGGGCGAGGGAGGTCGTGGCGGTCGGCAATTTCCCAGTCGGCCATGCTATGCGCCGGGGTCACTCCCAAGGCACCTGTGCCAAATGTCGGATCAACCGCCTTGTCTGCGACAATTTTGATATGCAGCGGCACTCCGCAGAATGTCGCGTCATATTCGCGGCCGACAAACTCAGCGTAGCGCTCATCGTCGGGGTGTACGGCCACTGCAGTGTCGCCAACTTTGGTTTCAAGTCGCGTGGTTGCTATTGCAATAGGGAAGTCTTTGGAATATTTAAATGTAACCATCTGCGCGGTCCTTTCCTCGTGCGCGATTTCATCGTCCGATATGGTTGTCTGGCCCTTGGGGTCCCAGTTGACGATGCGGTTGCCCTGGTAGATGAGCCCCGCGTCATACATATTTTTAAATGCGGTAAATACAGCGCGGTTGCGCTTGTCATCCAATGTATACGCATAGCGCGACCAGTCGAGGCTGGCGCCCATTTTGCGCACTTGGCCCAAGATAGTGTCCTCGCTGTTTTTGGCGAACTCGTGCACGCGCTTTACCATTTCCTCGCGGCCAAGGTCATGGCGTGTTTTTCCTTCGTCCTTCTGCAAGTTTTTTTCGACACGGGCTTGGGTTGCAATGGCGGCCGAGTCGGTACCTGGGATCCAAAGCGCCTTATAGCCCTGCATGCGCTTGTAGCGCGTCACGATATCTTGCAGAGTGTCTTCGTACGCGTGCCCGACATGCAAAGTGCCGGTTACGTTTGGTGGTGGGAGAACAATAGAAAATGGCTCGGTGCGCTCACCCGCTGAGGCTGGAGGTAGATTGTCGGGGTTAAAAAAGCCGCTCTCTTCCCATTTTTGGTATATAACGCCCTCAACGTCCTGGGGCTGGTAAGGTTTTAAAAATTTGGCCGGGGCCTTAGAGGATTCTTTAGGGTTTTCTTGGGACTCGTCTGACATTGCTCGATTTTACAACACATTTTCCTCTTACGAAAGAGGTTGAGGAAGAGCCGCAGCAACGCTCCATGTGCCTTTGGCGGCAATGTCAGTGGGTGGGGTTTCAAGGCTCCAATCGCCTTTGAGCAAATGCATCAGGCCTGCTTCGGCAATCATGATGGCGTTGTCTCCGGTGATAGAAAGCTCGGGCAAGCGCACTTGGGTGTTAGGGAATTCGTCCGCGATCATAGCTTGGAGCGCCATACGGATATGCGAGTTTGCGGCAACGCCGCCACCAATGACAAACACTTTTGCATCAGTTTGCTCTAGCGCGCGGCGGGTTTTGGATACAATCACTTCTGTCACGGCATCTTCAAACTCGCGGGCAAAGGCAAGTTTTTGCTCGTTAGTTAAACTGTCAGTCCCGCCGAGGTCGCGCACTTGATAGAGCACAGAAGTTTTCAAGCCAGAAAAAGAAAAATCACAGTTCGGCATCTGGAGCATTGGGCGGGGGAGGCGCTTCACAGAAAGGCCTGTATCAAAAGTCCTCGGGTCTCCTTCCTCCGGAAGGCCAGACTTTTGCTCCATGCCTTTCTGCTTCGCTGCACTCACTTCTATTTTTGCGTCTGCAACTCGCGCCTGCTCTGCAAGTTTAGAAATATGCGGGCCGCCGGGGTAGGGAAGCCCGAGCATGCGTGCCACCTTGTCGAACGCCTCGCCGATAGCGTCGTCGAGTGTTTGGCCGAGTATCTCGTAGCTAAACCAATCCTTCATCAAAACAAATTCGGTGTGTCCGCCTGATATCAAAAGCCCGAGCACAGGAAATTCTATACCCTCGAGCCCGAACGCATGTTCGGTGGTTTTGTTGGCCAGTGACGAAACCAAATGGCCTTCCATGTGATTGACTGCAAAAACCGGTTTGCCCCAGGCTGTACCTATGCGCTTGGCAAACTCGATCCCGGTCCACAGCGCGGGCTCAAGCCCCGGGCCGGCCGTCACGACAATTGCGTCGAGGCTTTGTTCAGTATCAGGCAGTAGGTCGCCCAATAGCGCCTGCAGCAAGATAGGGAGGTTTTTGAGGTGCTCGCGCTTGGCTAGGTTGGGGAAGACACCGCCAAACTCGGCGTGCATTTCCGCCTGCGAAAGCAGCTGGTTTGCCACCACGGTAAAAACCGTCTTATTGCCCTCGAGTGTGCCATCAAGCACAGCAAGGCCTGTTTCGTCGCAGCTGGTTTCTATAGCGAGTACACGCATGATTGCCTTACCCTACACTATATTTTGTGTGGTGAAAACACTACTGTGCAACAGTCCCACTTTCACACAGTTTTACACGGTCATTTTGATAGCAGTTGCCGACTTTCGTGAGCGTACCCAAATTATCATTTGCGTGAGATGCCGCTTGGGGCCCATTCCAGTATCCGCCCCAAACACCATCACTTCCCGCGCTTAAATAGACATAGTATTTGCTCCCCGTTGCACCAAAATCGATTGATTGTATTTTCCCGCCAAGATTCCTGGTTTCATTACATGGCGAAATTGGATAGTTCTGATTATCTACCGTAAGCATGCAGGTATCAGTCTGCGAAGCAGACATCTTAAACGACTGTATTACTGTCTGGGCCTGGTCTGTTGAACTAAATTGCAGATAATAACGCGTACCTTGTGCGGTAGCCCTGTATACTTCTTGAGAATTTGCAGGACATCCACCGTCACAATATTTCTGAGGGCCAAGATAATCCCACGTTATCCCATTAATTGTCTGCTGACTTTTGGCGGGTGTATTACAAAGGTCATAATGGCATCCACCCTGCATGTTCGTACCGTCGGTATCAATCTGAATATAGGGACCTGTAGTTGTCATAA